>DAHF01000083.1:0-23671 GCA_002495845.1 Sulfolobus sp. UBA167 | reverse complement strand
ATAGCACTAGGAATACTTTTTGGTTCGTCTATTCCAACAGGATATGGCTCAATTGCACCAAATTCTGGAGAAGTGAAAGATCCAAAGAGGACTGTAAGCAGGGCCATAGTGACCGTGATCCTTCTAGGTGGGCTTCTGGCAGCCTTTGACGTCTACACTATCGCAGACCACATATTTTTCTTCGGACTAAACCCTGAAAAAGTGAACATAGTTGACTTAATCAGGGATAGGTTTGGGTTAGTTACTTTTGTTTTCGTTCTATTTGGTGCAATAAACGATTCCATCTTAGCTACGCTGTCTTTCATGACTGCAACGTCCAGAACTGTCTTTGCCATGGCATCAACGGGGCTTCTACCAGAAAAGCTAGGAAGGCTACAAGGTTCCAAGCCAACCAATGCAGTCCTTTTGACAATTCTCCTTTATGCGGGGGTCACGCTCATATCTCTCTTCTCTCTCGTCACTGCTTTCGAAGCATTTATAGTGATAAGCTCAGTCGCATTACTAGCAAATTTGTTTATCCATCTGGCTGCAGACTCGTCCTTGTTCAAGATATCTCTTAAGAGGGCTAGAAAGAGGAGGGTAGAAATTTCTTTAGCTATAGGAGGAGCCCTATTCACGATTTATGATCTTGTAGCTTCAATAATAGCTACTTCTTACTCAATAGTCTACGTATTCTTTGCATGGATAATAATAGGTTTCTTGATAGCTGAGGTAGAGGACATGGCAAGCCAAGATGAAAATGAGATAGAGGATAAACATCGCAGATAAACACCCAAGGGAAAGGTTCTAAATATATGATCTAAATAACGTTTTTATTGATAATAAAAGAAATACTATACAGCATCTTTTACTATACCGTATATAAATAAAAGTTTGAGCCCAAACGTCTTTTTAATTAATCATTAAGAAATCTATGCTCATGGAGAAAATCGAAAAGGCTGTAATAACGTCTGCTGGAAAGGGTACGAGGATGAAGTACATAACTTCGGTTCTTCCGAAGTGTTTATTGCCGTTACTGGTAAAAGACGGCATCGACGACAAGAAGGTCGCTAAGCCTGTCATAGACTTGATAATGAAAAGCGTTGAAGGGGTAGGGGTAAACAAGTTCTGTATAGTCGTCGGAAAGATGCAGGGAAGGATATTGATGGAATACCTCTTCGATCGAGGTCCTACTTTCGTGTTTCAGAACGAGGCTAAAGGTTTCGGTGACGCTGTGTTAAAAGCGGAGGACTTTGCTGGTCAATCACCTTTCATTGTTCACGCCGATGATGGTGTCCTAACATCTGGCTATGACGTCCTGTCGAGGGCATTCCTAGAAAACGACGCTGAAGCTGCGCTCTTTGTAAGACAAGTGAAGAATCCTTCTAGGTATGGTATAATTGAGTTCGAAAGCTCCGAAGTAGATGACTTCATGGGGCATAGGCTTTACCACGTAAAAGGAGTAGAGGAGAAACCTAAGGAGCCTAAGTCGAACTTAGCTATTGCTGCCGTATACATTTTTAGACCTTCCATTTTCTCTGCCTTGAAGGAAGTTAAGGTAAATCAAGGGCAAGAACTAGAGCTTACCTTCGGAATAAAGAACATGATAGAGAAAGGAAAGAAGGTCATCGCGTTGTCGTTGGACAAGGAGAAGTGGCTAAACGTCGGAGATCCTGAGAGTTACTTTGACTCGTTTACATATGCTTACAAGGAACTTTAAAATATCTTGGTTGTATAATTATATCATATGATCCTCGTAGGTGTAGATGGAGGAGGGACGACAACGGAGGCCATAGCCTACGATTCAGAAAGAAAAGAGGTCGTTTCAGCAGAGGCTGGTCCAGGGAACTTCCATAACGTAGGTGTGGCTGAGGCAGTGGCTAACGTCATAACTGCGGTCAAAAAAGCATCTAAAGGGAGAGTTCCAGACGTAGTTTACATTGGCCTAGCAGGAATGGATTCCAGATACGACTATGACATCATGAGCGTTGAGTTAAGAAATGTAGGGAAAAGGACAGTAGTAGACCATGACGGGTTTGTGGCTCTTTATGGTGAGACGAAAGGCAAGCCCGGGATCATAGTGATAGCCGGTACCGGGAGCGTGATCGTGGGTTTCGACGGTCACAATAAGGTAAGGTATGGAGGACTAGGATGGCTCCTTTCAGATGAGGGCTCAGCGTACCAAATAGGCAGGGATTTGCTCAGGACTATAGTAAAAATGATAGACGGGAGGTTGCCAAGGACATCTCTACTTGAAATGACCTTGAAGCAGATAAACGCAAAGGACGTTGATGATCTAGTTAAATGGAGCTACCACCAAGGCCATAGAGTTAAAGAGATAGCGTCCCTTGCAGTCGTAGTACATAACGCTGCTAAAGACGGGGATGAAATAGCTAACGCGATAATAAGAAGGAACGCTGAGGAACTAGCTATCAGCTCATCACAGATGAGCAAGAGGCTAGGCGTGAATGTGGTTTACCTAAAGGGAGGTATGTTCGAGTCCTGTATTTACTTTAATTATTTCAGAAGCTTTCTAGAGAACTGCAATGTAAGGGCTCTGAAGTCCAAGGTGAATGCTGCCTTCGGTGCTTTGCTTCTTGCTGCTAAGGAAGCTTCCTTAAATATAGAGATAGATGACGTAAACGATTAGACAGGTAGAGCTGTGCCTTCTCCACGCGGGTCTGCAACTCCTATCCTCTTTCCGTCTTTTTTGTTGATCTTCATAGCTTGGACTATTCCAACCTCAGGAGACATGTAGTCTGTCTGCGTTGCTGGGATTCCGAGCCTCTTTTCAGCTATCACCTTGTTTCCTAGATACATGAATCTGGGCGCAGATACTGCTTCATCGATCTCCATGTTGTAGTCCGCGTAATATTCTAATACCTGAGAATGTATCTGAGGCCTCAGATCACCTCCAGCACAGCCTATTATCAACCTTTCACTCTCGTTTTCAGCCATAAGTATAGAGAGAGTGTGAAGAGGTCTCTTTCTCGGTTGAGGCATGTTGACGCCTTCGGTGAACCCTGCCCCTCTGTTGTTGAACGTGATATCATCCACGACTATTCCGGACCCGAAAGGATAGAACAAGCTCTGCACTAATCCGACGTCATTTTCTCCGTCTGAGGCGACCAGAAACGTGGTGTCACCTACGTCTCTTACTTTCACGTCTATGCCGTATTCGATTAGCTTCCTAGTCAAGTAGTTGTTATCTAAAATTCCGTCAGGCAAAGTGAAGAAACGCGGATCTGCGACCAACTTGTTTCTATCTTCATAAGCTAAGGCACTAAGCCTGAGGTGCTCGTTTACCCTCCTCACATCGTTGAACGGCATGGAGTTGATCCCAGCCAACTCTACCATCTTGAGCAACTCTAACGTGGTTATGCCTTGTGAGTTTGGTGGTATTTCGTACAAGTCGTATCCCTTGTAGGATATCTTTAATGGCTGGACTATCTCACCGTGGAAGGAGGAGAAGTCGGAGGGATCTATAGGGACACCCTTCTTCATAAGTCCGTTCGTGATCTCATCTGTTATTTTCCCTTCGTAAAAAGATCTCGGCTCTCTAGACACTTCCTTGAGGACTCTGGCCATCCTCTTCAGCTTCAATTCATCCCCAAACCTTTTCCCGCCATAAATTGATTCCCACTCTTGGCTCATCTTGGTTGAGGACACTATCGCATGGTGTAAGCTCCTGCTTATAAAGAAGCCGTTCTCTGCTAATTTGATTGCGGGTTTAAGTAGTTCATCTAAAGATTCTGAGGCGAAATTAGAGAAAGTGAAATCCCATAAGTCTACTAGGCCGGGGACCAGCACTGAGAAAGGAGACTTGTCACTTGGGACTTTCTCTACCGTAAGGCCTCTCGGTGCTATGCTTGAAGCGTTATAGACTATAATACCTTCTGGAGTTTTAGCCATCAAGAAACCGTCTCCTCCGAGACCGCTCGTATGAGGCATTATCACTGAGAGGACTGCGCTCGCTGCTATCACTGCGTCGAAGGCATTACCTCCGTTCTCCAGCACCTTTGATCCTACGTGAGAGGCTATGTAATTCTGTGTTGCTATTACCTTTTTACCTACAGCGGAAGGCATACCAATCTTTTTATGTCATAGCAATAAAAAAAGTGTGTAGCACATCAAGCAGATATATGATTGCCTTCGCAGGCTTTCATAGCTGTATAAGAAATCCTTCGTAATTTTACAAAAGCTACGAAATCCTCGCCCTTATGGTGTGGATAAAATTTAAATATTTCTTTCTGAAATCCTTCGTAATTTTGTATTTTCGGAGATCTTAGATAGTTGAAGGAGGTCTCTACAGGATTTCAATAAGATAAGTGATTACTATATTTTTTTAAGGAAAATAGATAAAATCTTTCGTAACCATGGTGATAATGATGAATATTCCTGATGATATAAAGAACAACCTCAAAGAGAGCAGCTGTGTGGCTTACCGCGACGGGATTGTCCTCTGTAGGTCAGATGAACTTCCCCTAAAAGGTGAGGCTAACTCAGTGACAGAGATAGACAGATCAGCACAGGAGATCCTAATAAGGCATGTAATTTACGATGACCCAGATTTTCCCCTCACGGTTGAGTATACTGCTGACAAGGACTTCGTTAAGGAGATTGTGCATAACAAAAGTGTTAGCGTGATATTTCTAGGTAAGTCGATGGAAGAAAAATCCGTGGTTAAGGTGGAACTGAGCAAAGAGGAGATAGCGATCATGAAGAGGGAGGCTTCAATAGTTTAAAGCTAAAAAATCGCGTTGTTGAGGTCTAGAAGTCAGCTTTGCTATGATAATCTATAATGCTCGGATGATTAAGTTTTAAGCTACGACCATGAAAGAAGCCTATGGATAAGGATGAGTTTATACAGACTCTTGCTTCCTCTATCAAAGACTCGATAGAACGTAACTATAGAAACTTAGTTTTCATCCAGAGGAAGGACTCGTTCGAATTAGTTAGAGAAATAATAAAACTTTATGTTGGAATAAATGAAAATGCCTCCATAATATACGGCTTTCATCCTTGGATAAAGGAAGCCAAGGAAAGGATGAGGAGGCTTAGGGAAGAGCTCGAGGAATACCGCTTCGAAGACGCTGACTACTCCAATTCGGAATGGTTCATGGGCAATTCATACGACGTAGTAGTCATGGACTTAATGGACAACTTCCAGCCTAACAACATAGGTAGGATGGTGGAGCTCTGTAGGGGAGGGGGTCTAGTGATACTCTACACCGACGACTTGAAGGAGAACAAGCTGTTCAGGAACACTATCCTCAGGAACGGGAAAGTCTCGTCTCTTTATGAAGATCGCTTCCTAAGAAAGCTGAGGGAACATGAAGGGATATTTTTAGCTGAGAGCGAAGGGTATTTCGTTAATCCGTTCAAGGGTAAACTAGATGAAAGCCCCGAGAGGAAGGCAGAGGCAAGAAACGCTGTGCAGGAAGTTCATGATTTATGCAAAACAGTTGACCAAGACATCGCTTTAGAAGGGTTGTACTTCATCATGAGCTCCGGAAAGAGGTCTGTCTCCATAACAGCACCGCGTGGCAGGGGGAAAAGCGCTGTAGCAGGGCTCTTCCTAGCTTCCTTAGCATCGGAGGAGAGGAAGAAACCACTAAAAATATTCGTTACATCTCCTTCGATTTACGGGTCATCTCAGATATTCGAGTTCATGGTAAGGGGACTTGAGAATTTAGGGATAGAATACTCTTTGAAGAAGAACTCCAACGTGATTTCATCTATCAGCACAGAGTACGTTAAGGTCTCATATATACCGCCTGACGCAGCGTATTCTGAGGACGGAGATATCCTAATCGTGGATGAAGCTGCATCTCTTGGTATAGCTTACATAGACATGATAACAAGGACGTGGAACAAGACAATTATGATCACGACTGTCCATGGATATGAGGGTTCAAGCAAGGCTTTCTTGAAATATCTGAAGAAAATGGCTGAGAACAGGAAGTTGAAGTTAAAGAACATAGTAATGGAATACCCCCTCAGGTATGCCAAAGGTGACCCAATAGAGAGATGGCTTTACGATACGCTTCTCCTCGACGCCGAACCGGAAGTACCTGAGGGCGACTTTGACATTCTATACTACGAGGAAATACCTAAGGATGTCCTCTTCGCTGACGATGAAAAGCTGAGACAAGCCTACGGAATTATGGTGACTGCACATTATAGGAACAACCCTGACGACCTCATGATAATGGCTGACGGTGTGCATCACAGCCTGAGAGGACTTTCATCGTCATGTAAATACGTCTCCGTGGTCCAGCTCTCAGAGGAGGGAGGACTTGACGACGCGAAGCTTGACTTAGCAATCAACGGGGGTACGTTCGACGGAGACCTCATACCTGACAGGGTGATAAAGCACGTGAGGATAAAGGATTTTGGCAGGCTAAAGGGATGGAGGATAGTCAGGATTGCCACAGTGCAGGAACTTCAGAACAAAGGTCTGGGAAGCGAAATCCTGAGGATGACAGTGAACGAAGCGGAGGACAAAGGTCTCGACTGGGTTGGGTCATCTTTTATGGGAGATCCCAAGGTATTGACATTCTGGGTCAAAAACGGTTTTATCCCAGTCCATGTGTCTCCAAAGAGGAATGAGAAGTTGGGCGATTTCCCGGTGGTGGTAATAAAACCCATCTCCAAGGAGGCATCCAAGATGGTAAACATAGCGTCCTATGTCTTGAAGGAAAAGCTCCTCAATACACTTCATGACATTTACTTCAACATGAGTCCGGAGATAGCTAGGATCCTCATATCCGGAACAAGGGCACACCGCGATGTGGACGTAGACCCTATTTATCTAGATAAAGTCCTAGCTTTCGTAAAGGGAACGAGCCCATACGAGTCTTCCGCAGACGGAATTCACATGCTGGTCATGAAATATTTCTGGGACTCTAAGAGGGAGTGGTCAGTGATGCCAGATGAGGAGGAATTCCTAATCGGTAAAGTGATACAAGGCAAACCTTGGGGAAACGTATCAGCAGTCCTATCTACCAACAGGTCTCAAGTTACAGAGGGAATATATACCGCGATAGCTGAAATACTCAACAGATATTACCACTTATCGATAGATTCACCTCTAGGTGTGATGATTTCACAACACGGCGATATCTATGAGCGGATGCACCTCGGCTGATGCTAAGAAATGGTGTTTAAGAAAAGATCTTGAATTTTCTAAAGTAAGATACCTAGGCTGTTTAGTATTATAGCAACTACTGTGAGAAGTGAGAAGAACTGGTGAGTCGCTATTGAGGCTCCGGGCTTCGACGGGTTCCTGTTTATAGACTCGAAGACCCATAGCCCAACTATAATCACTCCTAACGTTGTAGCAAAGGTGAACCAATAGTGCAATAGTATTACTGCTATGACGAATATTACAGCAAGTATACCGTGTATTCCCCAAGCTATCTGAAGCTTCTTCAAAGTGTTAGAGTCATCAGGCCTTTTTGCAGGGTTGAACTCTGCGTTGGGAGCAACTTTCTTGTGAAACTTCAGCACGTCTCCTATCTTCTCCCTCATTCTTCTAGTTCCAGTTACAACTCCTCCCATGAATATTACGAAGTAAAGGAAGTGTGGTGGGACTATTGCATCTATTAGAAAGCTAGTCACGTTCACGTTGAAGTAGCCTTCTCCATGCAGGAATAGCAGGAAATACGCGACGAAAGTCGTGTAAGCCGCTATGTCATGTATACCTTGGAACACTGAAGGGAGTTTACCGGCAAGGACATATAGAGTAGCCATTCCAAGCAAAGCTGTGGCTACTATTGAGGCGAAGCCTATCTCAGTGAAGGGGGAAGGGAAAAATATTAACAAAACCAAGGATAGCAGACCTACTAGTGTTGCCATGATCCTGTGAAGAGCTTCAGGATCCTTTTTGAAAGCGACCTCCATCATGTTTCTAGTGTATGGCCACTTAGTCCCCAGCGATAGACCATAACCGTATCCTTCCACAACTCCTCCTAGGACTATGTTTATCCCAGCAAATATGCTCTCCAAAAGAGCCAAGTAAGGAAGTATCATAAAGTTAATATTTTTCCTACGTCTAAAAAGCTTTGTTCATTAAACGATAAGGAAAAGGAAATTGGCTTTCCTCTTTTTTTATTAATATAAAAATAATAACGATTTTACTTAACTGGACAGAATGGATCAGTATTTTTAACTGAGTTGATATCCTAAAAATATACCTCATTTTAACATAATCCTTGAATTTCCTTGCTTGATAGAAGGCCATCAAGTTAAGGAGATCCATAGCATCATACCTTTTATGATTAAGGTTTTATGAAATATTTCCTCATACATAGTTTAGTATTCTCTTTTCACCTACTCATGTTTCAGTTAGAATATATTCTAGTCCTTAACAGCAAATTCTCTCTATAAGCTATATAGATAAAGGTTTTAAGTAAAAGATTTCACATGATAATATAGAAGTGACAGAAGTGAACTACGAAGAACAGACAGAAACAGAAAAGTTCCTTGTGAACTTTCTAAGGGAGAAAAGGGAGGAGTGCTACAAGCTTTACGATAAAGATATTTGTTATGCACTCTACCCAGAAATATAAACCAAAGCTAGGTTTTTATTTAGCACCCCAAAAACACTTTTAAAACAGCTTTCTAATTCTTTCATATGTCATTGTCTTCGATGATAAGGGCGGATCAGGAAACTCTCGGAAAGGCTGTGCTGGACGTTTTAAGGAGCCAAGACCCAGCTAGGGACATATATTCCTTTGTAGACTCGCTAATATCCACTAAAAGGGATGACGCAGTATCTGCACTTGTGAAGGTATTGAAGTACTTGTCTAAGAACGCTAACGATGAGGAGTTCAGGAACTTCTATGGATACGTACTGACCTCAATATCAGATTCCAGCGAGGATATAGTATCTCATTTCATGGAAATTCTCATGGATGCACAGTCTTACCTTGATCAAAACGCTCAGGTTAGGGAAAGCAACGCTTTGAACAACGCTCTCATGGTCCTTCCAAAAGAAACGTCAAAGAGAATTATGTCCAAGTTACAGTGAAGTTTTTAGGAAAGATTTCGTTTTTATTAAATTAGTCTTAAAAAGATTTTTATATCTAATTGTTCTGAACTAAATTTTACAAAAGAATGAAAGCCTCGCCCTTCCGGAGAATGAAGATTCGAATATATTTGTCTTTAAACTTCTTTTAGTGAAACTAATGACGCTCCCAGCTCGATTGAGGGCTTACTATGGAAGGGTAACGATCATCTTTCTTCTCTTTGGAGGGTCCGGAGGTAATCAATGACGGATCCTCATGTGGGGGTGGTTATCTGATCCTACTGCCAGATGAGAGATGTAATCTCGAATCAAAGGTGGGAACTATGAACTCTCTGGGAAGGAACCCTCGCCCTTCCAAGGCAGGGATGAAATCAGAGCGAGGTTCCTAGATTTTAACTGTAATTTTACTTTTAGATTTAAACTCTGTGTGAGAGTCGTACGTGTGAAATGTGTCTACTGGTTCAGGCGAGATCTTAGAACTTCCGATAACAAAGGGCTATATGAGGCGACCCAACAGTGCGATGTGATTTATCCTTTGGTCGTGATAGACAGGAACATAATGGAGAGGGAAGATACCTCGCCTCGAAGGGCATTCTTTTACCTACAGTCGCTAAACTCGCTTAGGGAGAAGATACCTTTAACAATAAAAGGGGGAGACCCAGTAGAGGAGGTACCCAAGTTCACGAGAAACGTTGGAGCATCAGCGGTATTCTTCAACAGAGACTACGGGTATTACGCTGCGAGAAGGGATTCTGCAGTATGCGAGAGAGTTCAATGCATTACCTTCAAAGATCACGTCTTAGTAGAACCTGGAGAGTTACCTATATACAAGGTTTTCACTCCGTATTTCAGGAAGTGGATTGAGATCCCAAAGGAGAAACCATATCCCGTAGCGTCAGGGAAATTCGAAGGTAGGAATAACCCGGTGCCCGAAAAGGAAGACTACACAGTTCCTTGCTCGAGCGAGGAGTGTGCAAAGGAGAGAGTCTTCATGGAGGACAAAGGTACTACTATGCTCTCACCTTTCCTCAAGGTAGGTCTCATCTCGGAGAGGTTCGTTTACTGGAATACGCAGAGCGACAGGGTGAGGAGACAGCTTTGTTGGAGGGATTTTTACATACAGCTCTACACCTCAGATTACAAGCTTTTGATTGACGGAGTAAGAAAGGGTATAAAATACGACAACGACCCGAAGCTCATAAAGGCGTGGGAGGAGGGCGAGACGGGCATACCTATAGTTGACGCTGCCATGAGGGAGCTAAATGACACCGGGTGGATGGACAATAGGCTCAGGTTAATAGTCAGCTTTCTCCTCTCAAAGGTAATGCTGGTGGACTGGAGGATTGGGGCTCTACACTTCATGAAAAACCTCCTTGACGGAGAGTTCGTGATAAACACTGCTAACTGGCAGTGGAGTGCTGGGGTAGGAGTAGATACCAGACCTTTGAGGAGGTACAACATTGTGAAGCAGTCTAAGGCGTACGATCCAGAGGGGATTTACATCAAGAAGTGGGTAGATGAGCTCGATGGTGTTCCTTCAGAGTACATTCACGAACCCCATAAGATGCCTATAGAGTTGCAGGAAAAACTGGGGATAAGGATAGGTGAAGACTACCCTTACCCTATTGTCAACGTTGACGAGGGCTATAGGGAGTTTGTAAGGAGGTATAAGGAAATTCATCAGAATGTAGTTATGAGGGATAACCCATTGAGACAATAACTCAAATAGGAAAAAAACCTGCTAAAGCGAGCCTGAGAGCTTAGTCATGCCTTAAGAGGACAAGTAGCCCGACCTCCTCTTCAGTATAGCCATCGCGGTCATGGAGGCTATCACCAGGGACTCTAAGGCTAGGAAAGAATCAGGCAGGCCTACAAGAAAGGATATTCCTCCAATAATTATCGGAGCTATTATTGCGACTAATGACATCAAGCTGAAGAACAGACTGTTAGCAGAGGTTATGTCTTCCTTAGAGAATCCTCTGCTCAGTAGGGTTAAAGAGACGGGGTAAGTAAGCCCATGCGGTATACCTAGTATTGCCATTGATACTATGAACTCCAGGAAAGTCTGAGAGAACGAAAGTAAGTACAGCCCCGTTCCAGCTACGACAAGGGAAGAGAACATCAAGGAGAATATCTTGTTCACGGGCTTCAAAGCCATGAAAAGCCTCGAGAGGAAGGAAGTCAGGAAATAGACTGCGAAAGATATTGGTATTAGCTCAGTGGGTAACCCTCTTAAACTCTCTAGTATGCCCCCGAAAGCTGTGATAGCCGCAAAAGGGACATCATATGAAGTATTATTTATGACAGCGAGCATGAAAGGTATACTTTTCACTATTTTCATTGAGACTTTGGTCTGGGATGATGACGGAACGTTTAAACGGAATGAGAGTACAGCGACGATCACTCCGAAAGGTGCAAATACAACGAACACGTCCTTCAAGGGGTACACTCTGAGAATTAGGTATTCTATGTAAGGACCGATAACAAGGCTGAGGGAGAGGGCGACTGTGTACATCGATATCGCTCTTTCCCTGGTTTTCCTATCACCTATTTCAGAGGACATGCTTATGACATTAGGGAAAACTATTCCAGCTGCGAAGCCTACAATAATGGAAGCTATCCAAACAGTGGTTCCGTTTAGGAAGGGGGTAACTATTAGGACTCCGCCGTAAAGGATTGAGAAGATCCGTATAAGGGTCTTCCTTACTCGAGGAAAATAAGGATTGGCGATCCCGCTCGCGAAGAACATAGAGCCAGACATTAAAGCTGCAAGTAAGCCCACTTGCGGTGTCGTAAAATTGAAGTAATACCTCACAAAGAGAGGCAAAGTTGTGATTACAATGTTGTTAGACCCTCTAAGAAAGAAAGCTAACGAAAACATCAATGAGATGATATAGAGATCCCTTGTTAGCCGCATAGACTAACAAGCGAAGAGCTTTTAAAAAAATTGAGTAAAATGATGATCTCTTCAAAATCTCTTTTCAAATTATGATCCTCTCTCTTCCCTTTCTTTTTTACGTTACCTTACCTTAATTTCTCCCTTCTTTGAGCTCTCCTCTACAATAAGGCTGACCAGCTTTTTCCTCATTATTATAGTCACGACAATGTTTCCCTTGATCTCTATTTCCACCCTGCGCGGGGTCACAATGGTTGGATGGGCCCTTAATTCAGGAGGCAAATCTTTAATATCAAAGTCTCTTTCTATAAGATAATGTATCATGTCTTCTGCAACACGCGAAGAAGTACCGTAGAAGACCTCGACGGACTTGCTGTGAACTCTCTTTGCCATATTCTATAACTTATCTATCATCTTTAATAAAAGTTGTTAAATCATACTTGGTAATATGGACACGTTTGATGTGTAAGTATTATTTTACTACTATAGATATTTTCTATCTCCATATAATTCTTTTATAAAATGATACAATAGTAAGTTATAAAAATACAAGTGACATATACGACACAAATACTGCTCGGTTTTTCCCTTCTTTTAACTTAACGTGAGCCTGACTTGGGCGAGTTGAGCATCTGCTCAACTTTCTTAAAGAATATTAAAACTTCGTCCTCTTTTACCTCTTTCAGGATCTGCTCTATCAGGGACTTGTACCTAGCTCTAGTCTCGTTCAGAGTTGCAATGCCCTTTTCTGTTATTTTCACGAAAACAATCCTCTTGTCCTCTCCCCTTCCTCTCTCGAGGAGTCCTTTGCTCTCCATTTTGTCTATCAGCTCAGTAGTCGAGGATTTGCTTATCCCCACCATGTCCGCGATTTCCCCCATCTTCTTCGGGCCGTCGACTATCTGATAAAGAATCTGTACTTCTGTGACGCTTACACCTACTTGCTCAGCTTCCCTTTGTAGGAGTCTCCTGAGGTCTCTGAACCCTCTTAGTATTGATTCCCAACTTTCCACTTCTACCACCGATTACTGATATTAGACCTGCTATTATCGTAGCAATGAGAGATATTAATATTACTTCATCAAAACCTTGTATGAACGCAGGGGCTATCGCATTTGCGAAGAAGCTAGGCTGCGATACTTTAGCTGCAAGTGACGGAGTGAGCTTGGAGGCGAATGGAGTCAAAGGATCGTAACCTAGAAGCGCTGAAAACAGAGCCAATGCAGCAGGCAAGTTAAAGTTTATTCCAACTCTAGCCAATGAGCTCGGCAGAGCTATTGCCATTCCGCTTATAATAATGATGAAGTACATGCTTACGCTCAACGTGGATGCAGTATTCCCCAATGCAGCCCTCATTCCAGAAGCTACTCCACGATACTGCGGGTTCACAGCCCTCATGATGTCTGCTGTGTTAGGCGATGTGAATATCCCCATTCCCGCACCTATAATGAAGATCGCGGACGCGAAATAGAGGTAATTGAAGTCATAAGGCATGACGTACAACATTAATAGACCTATTGCTGTAGCCAGCATGCCTATTCCCTCGAACTTCACTGTGCCGAACTTGTCTGAAAGGTAACCGCTAAGCGGGCCGAATATTGCGTACCCTACTAAGTTAGGTATCAGGAATATTCCAGCCCAGAACGGGACTGAAGAGAACGAGTATCCGTGCAAGGGAAGCCATATGCCTTCAAGCAGGAGGATCAGCATGATGGTTATTCCTTGCCTTACTAGGGACGCTATCATGTTAGATGTTATTGACGCTGAGAAGAGCTTCGACTTGAAGAGGCTCAGGTTGAACATCGGGTTTGGTATTCTCTTCTCTTCATAGAGGAAGGCGCCGAACAGGATTAAGGAGATCGGAAGGCCGGCTATCACTATGGGGTTGCTGAAGCCGAATTGGGAACTTCCATAAGGAACTAACATGTAAGTCACTGATATCAAGAGCAAGGTGAGGAAACCTCCAAATAGCGCGTTGTCAGTAACGTGTATTTTCGTAGTGTTCTTAGTTCCTACGTCCTTCAGGGTCAGGTATGACCAAATGGACCCTATTATTCCTATTGGCACGTTTACTAGGAATATGAACCTCCAGTCGATTGTTGATAGCACTCCTCCCAGAATTAGGCCTACTATACCTCCTATTAAACCTGCTATTTGGTTTAATCCAAGAGCCCTTCCCAACTCGTTTCTCGGGAAGTAGTCCGTGAGGACAGCGGAGCTGTTTACCATTAAGAAGCCTCCTCCAACTCCCTGAAGAAGCCTAAACGCTATAAGTTCCAGTATACCTTGGTTTCCCGTAGCTGTCACGGAAGCTAAAAGGGCGGAAGCTACTGTGAAAATAACGAAACCTAGAGTGTATAACCTAGCCCTTCCAAAGGTATCAGATATTCTGCCGAAAGTCACCACCAACGTTGAGGTCACGACCATGTAGCCCAATATCAGCCAGATCAGGTAAGCGATTGCTGAAGGGTTTTCTGGATTGAAGTTAAGCCCTGAGAATATAGCAGGCAATGCGATAATAATCATGTTATAGTTTGCGAAGGCCATGAAGATCGCTATTGACGTATTAGTTAGAGCTAACCACTTAGACTGCATAAAATGTTCTATACCGAACTAGTTAATAAGCTTTTTAATAGTTAGAAACCGAAGTACTATGAGCATTCCCTCATCTAAGTCGTTTAAGAAAGTCTAATCTAAAATATCTAATTTAAAAAAATAAATTATAGTTGTGCCAACATTTAATATGAGTAATTCTACGAAATGTGGGACTTTAGGTACCTTTATGACATTTAGCTATAACTATAGTATTTGTCAACTCAACTAAATGCTTGTAACCACGGGGCATGAAGTAAACAAGAAGGCAAATGTTCCGTAAGGTTACGATGAAAGGTAAATTTAAAAAAAAGGCTATTTCTGTAATAAAAACTGAAGGAAAAGATAATTATTGAAAATGGACTTTTGACATAAGGTTGAAAGTAATGTATAAATGCCAATAGAAGTTGAAAGAGAACTTGAAGAGTAACAATTTTGTGAGAAAGAAGTATATCTTCTTTTACGAAATACATCTCTTCTTTACTTATAGTCTCCGCAGATAACGTTGAGGATTTGGGCATAACAGCAATGAAGAACGGTAATGCGGTTCTTAAGCCTCACATAAGTTATCTGGAGAACTTCATAGTATGCCAAGGCCTTCTACCTTTCTTCTTGTTTCTCAACGCCTTTTCTCTCCTGTCTGCTGTCATGTACTTCACATGTATTTTTATCTATCTCTATGATAAATCCTCTCCTCTTGAGTTCCTCATAAGAGTCCATTCCGTACTTCCTTATTATTTCATTTCTTGATACCTTTTTTTCTCTGTATTCCTCAACGCACTTCATCATGTCGTAAACTACGGGGTACTCGCCATAAACCTTCTTGCAGACTTCCGAGAACCCTTTGCTCACCATCATTCCTCTGAATGGGGGTGATCCCATCATGACGCATACGTCAATTTCGTCCTCGCATTTAGACTTCTTGATTATCTCGATCGCTGTGCCCCTGTCAAGTCCAAGCTTTGAAATCCCCCTGTATTCGTAGGGGAAACCGTTCTTCAAAGAGATGTGAAACCTCCACGCCTCCTCGTACTTGGGATTGCCTAGAGCTTTCAGAAGCCTGAAATACGCGAAGGAGATCCACCTCGCGTTGGAGATAACTTCCTCCACGTCCTTGTAGCTTAACTTCGGGCAGAGGTTATCAATGTTCTCACCGGAAGCCCAGTTCCTGATAAGCGTCTCACTTTCCTTACAGCCACGCAAAGAAGCTATGACGTCAGGGGCGTTAGATATGGTCTTAACTATTTCTTCTTTCCCTTCAAGGTCTAGACCCCTTATAGAGTCTACATCTATGTAGCTCATAGATACCGCTATTCCGAGGTCGCTAAGCGAGACCTCTTTGTTCTCCTTTATTAGCCCCAAGTCGCTGAGCTTCTTCAGGTATTCCTCTAGCTTTGTCGTCTCGTCCTTGAATTTCAGTGTCTCTCCAATTGTTTTCCTCAGGCCTTCCCTGCTTATCTTCCCAGACCACGAGATTATTCCGAGGACGAGGTTTTCTGTCTTACCTCGTTTATCGCCGTCCTTCATCTTGGAAAGGAAGAACTTTTCCCAAAACCTCTCAGCCTTCACTACCGTGTCTGTAACTATCACTGCCATCCCTTCCTTGTCGTAAGAGGGCCTGCCAGCCCTCCCAGCTATCTGCCTGAACTCCATGGGGTCCAGGTCACGCCAACCAGTGAAGTTACCTTTATCGTCTACAGTAGGTAGTACCGTATCGTAAAATATGGTGGAAAAGACCGGTAGGTTCACCCCTTGACCTAATGCAGTAGTGGAAATAAGGACGCTCAGTTTTCCTCCCTTAAAGTCCTCAACGACCTTCTTCTTCACGTCGTATGCTAATCCGCTGTGATAAGCCTCTGCGTGGACTCCGAACTTCATCAGGGTGTTCTTCAGCTGTTCTGTTGATGCCCTGCTCTTTACGAAGACCAAGCAGTTCTTGTTAAGAATTCCTGTAACATATGATACTACCCCGAGGAGAACTGCTAACTTAGAGTTGCTCAGGTTAGGGACATCGAGCTCCGTGTCGAAACCGTTGTCGAAACACCTCAGGACGAACGGATAAGCTACGCATTCATGGAGAGGAACGCTCCTTCTCTTTACCTCGATGACCTTAGCGTTGATCCATTTAGAGTACTTCTCCACGTCGGGCAGGGTAGCACTTAAGGCTATGATCGGAACCGAGTTGGACTTTGCCCAGGCTACTATGCTCTCTATAGGTATCCCCCTGTCTCCCTCTACGTTATGGACTTCGTCTATGATGACCATGCTCACGTCCTTTAACCATTTATATCTGTGCCTTATCGCGCTGTCGAACTTCTCGTACGTCGCTAACAAGACTTCTCCGTCGAAAGCCCTTAGGTCGTTCTCGTAAACCTCTGAGTCGGCGTAGACTACGCCCTTCCTCTTGTCCATCACGTCAAGGTATACTTCCCTTGATAAAGCCTTCAATGGAGAAACGTATACTACAACCTTACGTCTAGTTAAAAGGAGGCTCTTGGCTAAGTGAGTCTTCCCTGAACCTGTAGGTGCTACAACCAGGAAGTTCTCATTCGAAGCTTCGTCATAATTTTCATAGAATAGCGAAAGTAAATCCTTCACTGAAGTGAATTTCATTTCACGGTTAAAAGAGTTTTTTCACGGAGTGAAGTTAGAAGCAAGTTAAAAAATCCTATGGCAAAAAGATCTTCGTCGTATCTCTTTTGTATTTTTATTGCAAAATTTGAACTTAAGAAATTTTTCCTAGAGTGCACCTTCAAATCTCTCGCAGATTATATACCTTTATTATCACTTTCTCCTCATTACATCCGTGGGAAAAGAGGAGATTTCCGTTTCGGAAGCTACTGCTGTAGGTCTGGGCGCAATAATAGGCGCAGGGATATTCGTCCTTTCAGGTACTGCGATCTCTCTAGCCGGATCCTATTCAATCCTGGCATTTCTTTTCATCGGAGCATTGAGCGTTCTGGTAGCCATGTCTTTAGGAGAACTTACTACAATTTTTCCCCATGAAAAAGGCTCAACCTATTCATACGTATTTAAGGCATTCGGACATGAATTAGGTCTCTTAACTGGAGTCATGGTATATTTCAGCTTTTCCACGTCGATTTCCGCAGTGGCTGAAGGCTTTGGGTCCTATCTATCATCAGCCCTCCATGAACCTTCGCTTTCGCTAATCTTTGCTGCTATTTTAGTAGTTGCACTAACCTTAGTCAATTTATCGGGAGTCCAGAAGGCAGCAAAGACTGACCTCGTGCTTGTCGCAATAAAGCTAAGTGTATTATCAGTTTTCATAGTATTCTCGTTCTACTTCGCTTTCCTTCACTTTTCACCTTCCCATTTTAGCTCAACACCTTCCCAGAGCGAAGTCCTTCCTTTCTTTTCGTCTAGCATTGCGATATTCTTCGCCTATACCGGCTTTCAGGTCATAACTTCTTTCGCCGACGATGTGAAAGGCGGTCCTAGAAACGCAGCCAAGTCCGTTATCTATTCAGTGCTGATAAGCATGATATTTTACGTCTTGGTCGTAGTTTCCATGATATTCCTGGTTCCAGTGAGCCAGTTCAGGATAGACGCTGATCCCCTCTCTTTTGCATTAGCGTATTCCCACGCCCCTTCTTGGCTACACGTGTTAGTTGACGTAGGAGGAATGATTGCCACGGCTTCAGCTACTTTAGCCATGATATTGGCTTCCGGTAGAACCCTCTATCAGATATCAGTGGATATGAAGTTACCTAAGCTTCTAGCCAAGTACGATAGCTCTAGGGATGTGGCTCCAGTTGCAACTGTCATATCTTCGATCATAGCATTCATTACTTTCTTTGCAGGAAATATATATGTAATAGCAGCAATAAGTAACTTCGGGCTCATGTTTTCCTTCATCATGAGCAACTTAGCTTTGCTTCACTTCAGAAGGAGAGGCATACATGGTACATACGTTATGCCTTTCTTCCCCGTCACGATGATAATCTCTACTTTGATGCTCCTCTCCTTGATGTTAGGTTTCCCAAGGGAGGCCCTTGTAATAAACATGGTAATAATTATCATTATACTTCTAATTTCTTATATACTAAAAGACCTAAAGGAATTCGACGACCGCCTTTCGAAGGTTAAGTAGGATCAAAGATTTCTGTTCCTAACTTTTTTGGAAGGATGACAATTATAAACGCTAGAAAATTATATTAGATATTAGATAGGAAGATTTAAAGGTATTGCTTTCCCGTGTAAGGTAGGGTGCATGAGTTGGAAGAACGATACTGAAAACGGTCAAATTAGGCTTCATTTACGAAAACCAGTATAAGGTATTTCAAAATATAAACATCGATGTACCTGAAAGGAAGTTCGTCTCTATTACTGGTCCTTCAGGCGTTGGTAAGTCCACTCTGCTCAGAAACCTCGGTGGCTTCATAACTCCTTCTGAAGGCGAAGTTCTCCTTTTGGGTAAAAAAGTTGTAAAGCCTACACCTAAGATTTCACTCATTCATCAATCCATAGTCACCTTCCCTTGGATGACAGCGCTGGAGAACGTAGCGCTTTCAGTGAAGAGCGTCAAGAAGGTTAGCCAAGCTGAGGCTGAAAATGTAGCTAGAAAGATGCTGGAAATGGTAGGTCTGAGGGGATTTGAAGATTTCTATCCCAAAGAAATGAGTGGAGGCATGAGGCAGAGGGTAGCCATAGCTAGAGCTCTGGCTGTAGATCCCATAGTCTTACTTATGGACGAACCTTTCAGCCACCTCGACGAGCTCACTGCGGAGGGTCTGAGGAACGAAGTCTACAATATTCTCTTCAATGAGGAAAATAGCCTGAGCAGCGTGGTCATGGTGTCGCATAACCTAAAGGAGATCGTGGAGCTATCAGACATAGTGTACGTCATGAATGGCAGGCCAGCAGAGATAGCTGGAGAGATCTACATTGACATTCCGAGGCCTAGAAAGTTGGAAGACCCTAAGTTCGAGGAGTACATGGACAAGCTCTTCTCTATGCTCACACCAATACCAGTCAAGGGTGAGAGGAAATGAACCCCATGGTCCTGGCAACGCTAGGGAGTATGGCAACTATAGGTAGGGTATTGGGTCTGATCCTTTTCTCTATAGTCAGCGGTTGGCTTTTGGCTTACGCTAGCGTGAAGAGCAGGAGTTTTGAAAACATTTACATACCCCTCATAGAAGTGTTGGAGTCCGTTCCGGTGTTTTCCTTTTTTCCCATAGTTCTCCTCTTCTTTGTGATAGACATAGGAGGTCCTTTAGGTGTTGAACTGGCAGCTGACTTTCTAGTTTTCACAGCGGTAGTATGGAACATTTGGATGGGAGCTTACCAAGCATTTAAGACTGTGCCGAGCGAGATGCTTGAGGTCGCAGAGAACTATAAGATGGGCCTGATCGCTAGGCTGAAGAACGTTTACATACCATTCTCCATCCCTAGGATAGCGACTAACTTGCTTCCGAGCTTCTCGGATGGCATGTTCTACATCACCGTTAGCGAGGTCTTCTCTATAGGAGTCCACACCTATCAGACTTTCGGGATAGGGGCAGTCATCACAGACTTCATGAATGAAGGAAACTATTACTTAGTAGGGACATCTCTCCTGATATTAGGCATATTTACTACAGTGATAGTGTTCTTGTTGAGGGAGTATTCGAACTACGCCGTCGCTAAGTACGGGCTTGACAGCAACTTACCGGTTTCAAGGAGAGGGAGGATCCGCTTCGGTAACTCAGCTAGGCTTATAAACACACTTTCGAACGCAAAGAGGCTATCGATATACGCTAACAAAATACCATACCGTTCAGTTAAGGATGATGACGAGTACTATAAGGAAGATAAGGGAAGGAAATGGTTGAGTTACGTCGGTGCCGTGATAGGGTTTGCACTCCTGTCGGTTATCATATACGATGCATTCTCGATAATCACCTCCGTCAGCGCCAGCACGTGGTCTTATCTCTTCTCTCAAGTCCCGTCGATTTTGGTCGGGCTCGGGTACGACTACCTGAGGGTGACGTTCATTACTGTGTTAGCGTTCTTGCTTTCCATAACAGCTGGGTATTACTTAGCCATTCGAAACACTCTAGACAGAATATTCATACCACTAATTCAAGCGTTCAGCGCGTTTCCAGCGCCTGCCTATTTTCCCTTCCTCTTCGGCTTCCTTTACGGTTACATGAGCGTGCTCGGTCCGTTCAAGGATGAGTTCTTCATAATACTGTTGGGTTTCATAAGCACTTTCTACTATGTGTTCTTTAGCTTCTGGATGGGGGTTAAGGCTTTACCTTCAGAATACTGGGAGGTCATGCAGAACTATAACATGAGTTATTGGACTAAGATGAGGAAGATCATATTACCTGGCACCATGCCTTACCTTGTAGCAGGGATATCTTCCACTGTAAATAGCGCTTGGGGAGGTCTTGCAATCGGAGAGTATTGGCCAAAGATATATAACAACTACAACCTGGTCGCGACGCATGGAATTATGGCAATAATTGATAACGCCACGGCTACCGGTAACTTGGCCCTAGCGTCTTGGGCTTCGTTCATCTTTGGGATAATCGTTGTGGTATATTCTCTGCTCTTCACACGCAACCTCATGGAGCTAGCCAGAAAGAAGTACATAGCAGAAGAAGGCATATATGCTGCTTAGCTACTTGAATATGTATACAAATCCTCTGCTACAATTTTTAATTCTGAAGTCTGCCTCTCCGCTTACAACTTTCTCTTCCCTTACAATGTTCAAGTCCCCGTCCAGCATTATGTTAGGTAGAATATACATGCCTACCTTCTTTCCTTCCTGGTCCCTTATCTTAACTTCCACTGACTTGTCTAACTCGCAAAAGTAGCATATTCTGTCTTCGTGATTTTTAAATTTCATCTGTAAATTCATCAATGACCCTCCCTTAATCTTGGACTCCATCTTAACACTCCATTCCTTTACCCCCTTTATTACTTCTCTCACATTTTCCAATTGGTCTTTGACTTTAACTTTTACAAATATATTTTCAGCATTATTACATATAGGGATTATAAACAAGTCCGAGTCATAGAGGACGCATTTGCTAGATTTAACAATTAATGTATTGTTTTCACGATTCATGATTATTTTAGTATAGAGACTTATCACATTCACCTTGTTTTTTGTTAATATAAAAATATTATTCTTTTTCTTTAATATTCCATTTTTAAGTAAAAAATTTAACATGTCTCGCTCTAAATCATTTCTATTCAAGCTTTTAGTCTCGTAGATTTGCGCTAGCTTCGAGCATATGTCGTTCATCTCTCCTTAATATTTACTAGCAACCTTTTTATATATTAATATCTTTTTTTTAAAAAAGACAATATACTTAGTGAAAATTAAAGACAGAAATAATTTTTTAATTCGTAGAATTGCTTTAGTTATGAATGTTGAAGGAGTGCAGAGAAATCAGGGATTGTGTGATTGCCCTTTCGTCAGGCAGAAAATGCTCTCCAATGGGAATTAAACTTCTTAAGGATCTACGAGTGGCGGAAGGAAACGAATTAGTTTCTACTTACGAGTTAGTCTTCTGTGAGACTAGCCTCATGGTGCAAGTGAACTCTAGCGGAGATACTACTAGGTCGTTCACTACAGTCGCAATACCACTTAGAAGAATAGAGAACAAAGAACGTTCCTTTCATTACGTGAGGTTCTCAGAAGACGTTATAAAGAACGTAATGGACTCAATTCGAATTCAAATTAAATCAAAAACTAATAAAAGTTATACAGTGGAGAGACAAACTTTAAACTTTGAAGATGGGAGCGTCCTCATAAAATTAAACTTCAGGTATTCTCCACCTCTGGAGGCAGGGGACATAGAAAAATACTTTTACACTAAGAGCGATATACATCTGCATCAAGTTTTCAGGGAGAACGATGAAGAGGACACCGAAGAAGTTGAGGCTTTGAGAATTTCTTATCCTACATTGTATGCAAATATCTCCGTCAGATTTCCTCTTTCTTATCCTTTAATTCCCTCTTCCTATATAAAGAGTTCCTTTTCGTCTTCTTCAACGATGAATATAGCGGACAATTATGTAGAAACGGATATACCTATAAAAGTTGAGAAAAGTTCAGAGTATCTTACTCTGTCCTCAGAAATTTATAAACCTTATTTCCCCGCTTCATATGCTATAACCTGGCTCATACCAACTAAGGATAAGTTCTATAATTCAATGAAAGAAGGGAAGTGATCAATAATATTACGTTAAAATAAGAAAAATTTTTAATTAAAAAGTGATATATGTCAGAACATGGCTAAGGTATTATTTCTCATATATTCTAAGGAAATGCTAGAAAGTGCCATTGTGATAGCACTGAACTCTTTCAAGAATAAGAGATACGAAGATGTGAAAGTTATCTTTCTAGGAAATTCGGTTAAGAATCTGATATCTCTTGACGGGGAATCATCGGCAAACCTAGAGGAGCTCTCGAAAGTAGGAGTGGTAGACTCAGCTTGTTTTTACTCTGCCGATAAAGCAGGGGTAAAGGATGACATATTGGATAAAGGAATAAGCCTAGCCCCTGTAGGAGAGAGAATAGCGAAGTACGTGAACTCTGGATATACTGTTATAACTTTCTAGAAAAAGCTAGTGTTTTTTTTCTAACAAATGATCTATACTTAACTATTATGAGTATTCAGAGAATATATCGAAAACTTAAAAAGGTTAAAGGCAAACAGACTATTCGTGTTAGAGTATATTGCTGACGTTGAAGAATGCGTGCAGGACATGATTAGCTTACTAGGGGTAGAGAAGAAAATAGAAATTAATTTAAGTTTTGTAGATGACGTGGAAAAGTATATAAATCGCGTATTAAATCTTAAATCTAGTATAATAGCAATAGTAGCTCACTCTAATCAAAAAGAGACAGCTGAAAAAGTAAAGAAGGTACTGAAAAAAATTAATACTACATCAGAAATCTATGAGTTTTACTCGATGAAGATTAATCCTAAGAAAATAGTAATTTTGTATAACTAGTGTGTATGAAACTGGAATTTCAGCAAAATGATATCTGTTTCGTATTATTTCTCTCGAACTGTGTTCGTGTAACGGCGTCAGTTTATACTATATTACTATAAATTCACAAATAATATATTATATATTTATCTGTGGTAAGAGTAAAATGAGAATAGAGATTTATTTTTTCCTTTCATGCCCTTCATTTGGTGAACATA
>DAHF01000079.1:18098-18227 GCA_002495845.1 Sulfolobus sp. UBA167 | reverse complement strand
CTTAAACCCCCGTTAAGATAAAGCCTTTTCTTCTCTTCCTTGCGTCTTTTTATGCTTTCCCTAATTTAAGCGTAAGAGTTTTAAACAACAAGAGAGATATCTTGGTTAGCCGGGTAGTCTAGCGGCCAA
>DAHF01000079.1:3310-18053 GCA_002495845.1 Sulfolobus sp. UBA167 | reverse complement strand
TGGAATCTCTGTGGGCTTCCCACACCTTGGCCACTTTGATGCGAGTTCAGTCTTATCTAGAGTCCTATGTGATGTTTCCGCTTTATACCTTCACCTTTCTTTGTGCGGTAACATTTTCTTTCAAGAGATTGAACAGGAATCAAGCCAGATCTTTTCAAGAACTTCCTTTGTACCTTGTCAATCATGACCTGCACACAGTGGACATTTGCAAGCATGAAACGCTAAACGAAGTAAGTTTTGTCAATGAAGACATATATGCACTATTGTAATGTCATTTGTGTTGTATACCTTGCTGAGTCGGTCTCTGTTATATCTTCCTCTTGATCCTCTCCATCCTTACGTCTTCCTCGAAGTCATTCAGGAAATCCTTGATCCACATGTTAATTATGTTAGATGAGGCTCTCTCCATCCAGCCTTCGTACTTGAAAGATATGGAAACCTTGTTTGGTTGAAGGGAGAAGATCAATTTTCCCAGCCCTAGGCTCTTCCCGTGCTTTATCGAGAACACATATGTGATCTCGTTTAGGGAGGAATATACGTCCCCGTTGATTTCATGCTCAAGCCCCATGTACTTAGCTCTACCGTGATACGAGAGCTCGTTTACTTGTAGGTCTTTTATAGATTTGAACAGTCTGGGCAACACGAAGGTTGGGTCTGAAAGTAGCACACTTAATGCTTCACTCGTATGAGAAGTAACTATCTCTGTATAATATTTCATAATATCTATAATGGTATTTCTTGTCAAATAAGTTTACCTAAAGATTGAATGTGAAAATTTCTTAAGATTAGCTTTAATGCCGTTGAAATTAGACTCCATTTCCATTACCGGAGGCTCAATTATTAAGCGAGGTTATTGAGAAACTTGAGCCTTAGATAGACCTCCGTGAAATTAGGCTATGTCAGAAACGGGTCAATTAGGGGCTTAGAAAAAAGAATCTGGATCCCTTGTTTTGCATCTCTCCATTTCACCCTTCAGGTCTTCTCATCTCATCGGCAACCTTGCTCTGAATTTCCCCCACTATGTCGTTGAGGTTAACTAATTCATACCTAACCTTAGATTTCCTTATTGCCTCTCTCACCTTCTTCTCCCTTTCACTCAAAGCGCTACTCTTACCGCTCTTTATCTCTATAAAGATAATCTCTGGGTCCGCGTCGTCTGAAAGCCCCTTGAAGGCTACGAAGTCGACCGGAGTCCCTAAATGCCTGAAGTCCTTCGGGTTTACTTGGTACTTTTCGGTGAGGAAAAGCGGGGCGAATTCCTCGCTTATTCTACCCAGAAGCGTGTTCACTGATCTCGTGACCGCGTCCTTCCTTATCGACTTTTCGCTTTGCTGTTTCCACTCCTCCAGCTTAGCCTCATATTCACGCCTGATGGACTCTCGAATTTGTTGTTCGGCCTGTTGCATGCTCTGCTGTATCCATGCGTTGAAGTATTGCTGTGCCATTTGTTGTGCCTGCTGTTGTGCGATAACTTGTGCCTCGTTTACTTTTTTGTTCAAATCTGAAATCTTTTTGGAATAGTATGCAATAACTGTTATTAAAGCCACAAGGAGAACTAGAGTGAGCAGAATGAAAGTTATCATGGTTATGTTAAAAAACGATTAGCTGAATTTTATAGTTTCACTATCTATCCTTAACGTCGCTGGAATGAGACTTCATGTGCGACATCAGACAAGAGAGGGATAGTTATATGTCAATCTCCTCTGTTCTATAAGGTTATAAGAAGACCTTTTATTATCTAAAGCGAACTATAGGCTTTTGCCAAAAGGATCTATACCATTTATATATCTCCGGGTTCTCTCAATAGATAAATAGAATATATAGCTAACACTTTTAATTATTTATTGATAATAATAAACCGTGTTACAATGAAACTTCTGTTAGTGAGGCACGGAGAGGCAGAGGAGTCGACTCCGGAGCTCCAGGATAAGGACAGGAAGCTCGTGAAGAAAGGGATAAAGCAGATGAGGAGGGTAGGAAACTTTTTGTCTGAGATCAATTTTTCCCCAGAGAGGATAATCTCCAGCCCTTTTATCAGGGCATATCAGTCAGCAGACGTGATCCTTGACGAGATGGAACTTGAGATGCAGATCGAGACCGAGGACTTCCTTCTTCCATCAAGTGAGGCATCTACTGTGGTTCAAGCTATTTCTCAACTTGACGGGAACGTCATGGTAGTAGGGCATAACCCTCTCCTAGAGAACGTGATCAAGGCATTGACAAGCGCTAACGCTTCGCTCAAGAAAGGGGGAATTGCACTAGTTGACTTCGACAAGGAGAAGGGAACTGGGACGCTCGAGTTGCTTTTAGACCAGAAGACGTTAAAGTTAGTCTAGGTAATGGTTGTCATGCTCTCAGCCGTAATAGACGCTGGCTTCAACTCGTTCAGGCTTTCGATCTTTCAGGTCTTTCCTAACGGCACGTTCAGGAACGTCGGGTCGGTGAAGAGCTTCGTCAGAATAGGCGAGGGTCTGAAGGAGGGGGAACCGTTCTCTAGAGAGAAGGTGGACGAGGCATCTAAGGCCTTGGAGACCTTCTCTAACGTGATCAAGGGTAAGTCAATAAGAGACGTTATAGCGGTGGGCACTAGCGCGTTCAGGTTCGCGTCCAACGGAAAGGAAGTAGCTGAAAGGCTATCTGCCTCCCTAGGACACGAGATAAAGGTAATCACGGGGGAGGAGGAAGGAAAGTACTCCACCATAGGGGTAATGAACACTCTCCCGGTGGTGGAGGGTCTGGTCTTTGATTTGGGTGGGGGCTCGCTGGAGCTGACCTTAGTCAAGGATAGGAAGATCGCTGAGGTGAGACAGTTCCCCTTGGGAGCTTTGAAGCTTTCCGGAAAGCCCGAGGACGTAATAAGGAAGGAGATCAGATCTGCCGTATCTTCCATGCACCTAAAGGAGGGGATCAACGTCTATGGTTCAGGGGGCAACTTGAGGGCAATAGCCAAGTTGGACATAAAGTCTAAGGGTAGGATGATAAAGTCAGTCCACGGTTATCACATATCATCTAAGGTAGTCTCGAGGTACTCAAAGCTACTCAACTCCATGGGAGTTAAGGAGAGGGCAGGCCTGCCTGGGATAGACGAGGGAAGGGCTGTAACTATCAATACGGGCGCCCTGATAGTTGACGAGATACTCTCGTCTGTGAAGGCATCAGGGGTTACGATATCTGCGTTCGGGCTGAGGGAAGGACTTCTCATGGGCGAGGAAGTCAGGGACTTGACCAAGCTGAGGAGGATGTGGCTTTCGTTCTTCTCTTACTCCTTGGGGCTAGACCCTTCCTTCTTTACGATTGCGGACGACAGCATAGAGGACTACGTAGCCTTCTTAGTCACGAACATCCAAGTCGCTGGGTTCCTCAGCAAGTATGGCGCTTGCATGGATATGCTTAGGTCTATGACGTTGCCGGGTTTCTCAAGGGAAGAGATAAGGCTGATGTTGGCGCTCTGTAGCGTGGCGAGCAAAGGTAAGCTAAAGAAGAAGTTCTATAAGCTTGTGAGGGAACAGATAAAGAAGAAAGACCTTTATGAGAAAGCCATGAAGGTAAGAACCAAAGTGAGGGAATTCAATCCATGGAATTGAAGAAGAGAAAAGGTGTCATCATAGCTCTGGAGGGAATAGACGGCTCAGGCAAGACCAGCCAAGCCATGCTCCTGAGGGATTGGTTGAGCCACAAGCTAGACACGTTCTTCACCGAGTGGAACTCATCAGAGTGGGTCCACAAGGTCATAAAGGAAGCCAAGAAAAAGAACATGCTCACTCCTTCCACGTTCAGCCTGATACATGCGACGGACTTTGCAGACCGCTACGAGAAGTATATCTTGCCTATGATAAAGGCTGGCTTCATCGTAGTTTCAGACAGGTACATATATACAGCATACGCTAGGGACACGGCTAGGGGGAACGACTTGAACTGGGTAAAGAACGTATACTCATTCGCGGTCAAGCCGAACTTAACTTTTTACATCAGGGTGCCCGTCGAGATAGCCTTGTCTAGGATAAAGGAGAACCGTCGATTCATAAAGCCTTCAGAGGCTGGGGACGGCATGTTCCCTCACTTGACTCCTGAGGAAGGCTTCATCAAGTACCAGAGCATGGTTATGGATGCCTACGACAGGATATCAAAGGAAGAGGATTTCATCATGATAGACGGGACTATGTCCCCAAGGGAGGTCCAGACAAAAATCAGGGAGAGAATAGTGGATCTGTTATGGAAAGAGGACTCTTGATCTCAGTTGACGGTGTGGAGGGCTCTGGAAGGACCCTCCACGTTGAGGCACTCAAGAAGTGGTTAGAGGACATGGGTTACGTGGTCACCACCATGGGGCTACAGACGTCACAACTCATGAGCGAACCGTTGAGCGAGGTGAAGAGGAACATAGTCTTCCAGCGCTTTACGCTCTTCCTAGCTTACGCCACCGATCTGACAGACCAAGCTGAGAACGTGATTAGGCCGTCCATCAAGTCTGGTTTCATAGTCATAGCAGACGGATACGCTAACACGTTGAAGGCGTGGGCCCTGACCAGGAAGCTTAACCATGCGTGGGTCGACGGAGTCCTCTCCGTCCTTCCGAAGCCGGACATCTCAATCTCCCTCATTTCGCCTCCAACGGTCATAGTAAGGAGGATAATAAAGAAGAGAGGGTTCTTGGATCCCTTGACGTCAGCGGTAGACCTTTGCATAAACGAAGACCTCTTCCATTCCTTTCTGAGGTATGTGAACAAGTTCCAATCTAACCTGACCGCGCTTACCGACGGTTCAGGGACGGTGTTCAGAACCAACAAGACCTTCGACCAGACTAACAAGGAGATAATCTCATACGTGGAGGGGTTCCTGAAACGTTAAGACCGGAGAAGTACGCGAACTTTCATCTGATCAAGGCGCAGAGGGCTAGGAGCGTCCACAAGAGGAGGGTCGAGCTCAGGAAGTACTTCGTTGTAGCGAGGATATTGTCAAATAAAAAGAGATGCGTGAAGAAGGTGAAGAGGGAAATGAAGTCGCTCGGCAAGCTGAGGGATGCTACGATAGCCTCATGCGTCCCCCTTCCGCATTACGAAGCGAAGGGGACTGAAGTCAAGGGCTGTCTGCTCCACAAGACGCCGGGGTCGAGGTTAATGATAGCGGAGAGGATATTCGACTTGGTTCTCCTCATGTCTCAGGAAAGCGAGCTACACCCGCTTAGGAAGGAAGTCAGGGAGTGCCTCTTCCTGCTCGAGAGCTTAGGTCTTAGGGACGGAAGGCTCAAGGGCATAGCCAAGGAGCTCGGGAGACTTAGGGATGAACAGCTCAGGGCCGAGCTTTGCTTAGACGAGAGGAGGGAATTCGACGTCAGTCATTACAGGGAATTGGCATTGCAGATAGTGAAGGAGCTGTTGTCTTTGACGGAGTTCAACCACTTGAAGAGCAAGCTGTAGCGAACTAAGTTGAAAGCGTTTGGTAAAATTTACTCTCGTAACAATAATTAAACAATAATTAGATGAAAAATAATATATATTGTGTGTATGTATGGTCACAAGTCTCACATGACAAGCTAAGGATTCTAGAGTAGTAAGGAAAGCGGAGAAATCCAGTTTAAGAAATATGTGCACTTCTAGACTTCGTCTTTCGGTGATTTATGACTCCTGTTCCAGCATTTAGATTTTCCCTAACACCTTTAGCATGGAGATTGGGGTTAAGTAAACTACCCCGTCATGGATCCACTCGAGATGATTTCCTGTTTCTTCCAGGAATCTTACTATAAACACCACTTCAAGCATGTGTAGCAAAGGTCTTCCATCCACAGTAATGAGAGTCCCACAAGAGTATTCAGCATTATAGTAGGTTAGTGATCCAACACTTGAGACAGATGGAAACACGACCCGCTAAAGTCAGATCTTTTTAGATATATTTTGCGATAAAAACTTTGTAAGTGCTTTTTATGATTCCTTCAGCTTTCTCTGTCACCTTGGGGTTCTCTGTGATCATACAGTCAGAAGTGACAAATTTATCGATCCTAGGTAGACAACTCTGGAGGAAAACACATAGCTTGAGCGCTGAAAAATGACTTCTCCGTCTTCCTTTAGGTATCTCGCTATTAGAAGTTTGCCTTTTATTCAGAAATGAGGGAAAAAAGAAATTCTATTTCTTGATGAATGTTACTCCTTCACTCTCTATTCTCCTTGTTGGTCTCTCCTAAAGCCTCGGTATGGACTTCGAAGTTCCTCTGCTTTAGCCCTTGGATTATCCCTAGTGGATAGAAAACCACGAGTGATATCAAGCCTACTATTGCAGTGGACAAGTCAAAGGACACTAAGTTCAGTGCACCGTCAGAGCCTATGTAGGTCATGAAAGTCAGGAACGCTATGTATCCCATGTACCACAGGGACTCAAGGAATCCCTCCTTCACTTTCCCTATTATGCCAAGGACACCGCTTACCACAGCCAAGATTATTACTGAATAAGGCACCGCAGGCCAACCGCTCCAGAAGACTATTAGCCCTGAAGCTATGAAAGCTATTGGAGATATCACCGACCCTGCGGTTACCCTATAGCTAGTAGCTCCCTGCTTCCTGAGGACCATCAATGCGACCGGGTTTGTAGCGAAACCTATGTAGCCTGCTACTGTAGCATCGTCTATAAGCCCGTATATTGAGGGAACTGGAGCAAACAGGAAAGCTATGACTGACCCTATGACCGCGAAGACTATCAAGGCCCAGTAAGGTATAGCGTACTTCTCGTGTAGTTCCATCATCTTGCTGTTCACGAATCCCGACCTGGCGCTTGCGAACAAGACTCTCGCCCCAGTTCCCATGTAGACGTACCCAGTCAGGAAAGGACCTACGATCCCCCCTATAAGGAGGAGTATCAGCGCAAGCTCAGCGTTATGGGACGAAGCTAAATCGATGAATGGGTTCCCTTGAACGTTGGCGAGCCCAGCCCAGTTGCCTGGGGTGAGGCCTAACTTAGCCCAATCCAGATCGGTCAGGAAGGCGAAGTTGAAGAACAAGTATATTATTCCCTCAGTGACTACAGTGGTTACGAGAGCGTAGATTAGGTATTTTTTATTTTTGACTTCCTCCGCCAGGTCTGGTATTACCCTAGCCCCTCCGAAGGCGAACATTGCGTATGGCATGGCAGCGAAGATACCTCCCACTCCGAACGGGAGGACTCCTTGGTAGGAAGTCAGGTTAGCAGGGTTGTAATATACCAACAAGAGAAGGAAAGCTGGGAGGAGGTAAATCACGTACTTGATCGTACCGAACCCAGAGGTGACCTTTGCGAACGTTTTCACTCCGTAATAGTTGAAAGGTATGTAGCCCAACATGATGACTACTCCTACTAAAGCGCCCTCGAGCGTCGGCACTCCATTGACGAGGAGAGAGGGGAAAATGAAGGATAATCCCTCTATTGTTGCGAATGCCTCAATCGGCGGGATGAATATGTACCACACTAGGTCTGCCATGGCGTTTATGAGGTTAGTCACAGCCCCGTGACTGTAGATCGAGAACCTGGAAGGTCCTCCAGCCTCAGGGTAGTTCTGGGACAGCTCTATGTATGTCACTGATATCATGATATAGAAGAATATCCCCAGCAACCAAGAGAACATGCTCCCTGGCCCTGCGACCTCAGACATCTCGAGCGGGCTGAAGAAGATTGCAGTTGCCACAGCTGAAGATATCCCTATTATTATGAGAGACTTCAGACCAATCTCTTTCTTTAAACCCTTGTCTCCGGACATGAAGTTATTCTACGCCTTCATTTTATATAAGTTTATGTATGCTATTCAATAGTTTGAACTGTATAAACTGATTTTTACTTATCACTGTTTCTTCAAATATTTTGTATTACGTATCATATCAGGGCGTAACGTCCAAACGCTTTACGTGCATAAAATGAATGTGATCTGCAATTCATGGAAACTAGCCGTTTTCCCTTTGACTCCTTCACTCTCCACTGAGGATTCTTATTTGATAGAAAAACCTCATTCTAAAAATAAATCCCAAACCGCACGTTAAGTGTGTGTAACGTTTTCCCCTCACATGGTAGATAAGGGAAAAGGAAGAGGTTGGGCAACATGTCGGAAAAGGGGAAAATGTGAATAAGTGAAAAGTGAAAAGGTAAAGAAAAAATTATTCTATTGCTTAGGTGTCTAATAGCTCTCCCAGTCTGGGAATATCTGACTCAAGGGTATAGCTACTACCCACCCGTAACTGTTGGATAGGTACATCGTTCCTCCTGCTATAACCGGGTTTACTATTCCCATCCTTCCTCCAACGTAATACATAGAGAGGACGTCACCAGTAGTTGGGCTCAGGACGTATACCCTGCTTCCAGCTGCGACCCATAGCAGTCCGTGGTAATAGGTTGGGCTACCCCTCGGTCCACCAGGAAGCTGTGGAGGTATTTGGAGGTCAGGCAATCTGGTTTCCCAGACTATGCTACCGTTATTGACATAAAGCTTCGCTACCTTGCCTAGTGAAGGTGAACCGTCGTAGATGAAGTTTCCATGTATCATCGGCATATCTCCCTTGAAGGCTGGAGGTAGAATTCCCGTACCTAGGTTGGTGGCCCATACTGGCTTGCCAGTACTCGCGTTGAGGGCGAAGGTCACTGTGTCAACTGTGTTGTTGACAGGGTTGAAGTCTGCTATATCGTTGTCTATCACCAGACCTGCTTGCTGGTCCACTGCAGGAGGAACGTCTCCAAGTCCGGTGTTAGCCCCCACGTATGGGGAAGGCATAGTTGCGTTCCACGCCAGTTTCCCGTTAATTCCGTTGACTGCTAGCAGGAACCCGTAAGGTGCTACCGTGTAGGTGAACCCTGCTATGAAGAGCGGAGTCCCGTTCGGCATAACGTAATAGTTCACGCTAGCCATGTTTCCCATATAGCCAGGGAAAACATCCTTCCAAAGCATCTGACCTGTAGTAGCGTTGACTGCGGCGAAGCACCCTCCTCCAGTGGTGTAAGCTAAGATGTCGTGGTAGATCGCAGGAGCTGGCATTGCCTCACCCTTGGTGAATATCATCCACACTAGTCTGCCGTCTGTTGCATTGAAGGCGTATATTGCACCGTTCCTAGCCCTCATTATCTCGTTATACTGGTGGGTCTCGTAGTGGACGAACTGGGAGAACGTGAAGCATACCCCTCCAACTGAGACTATTACTAGCCCCTTGTAGACTATTGGATTGTTCATCGCTTGTCCGGCCAACCCCGTCGCTGTCCACACTATGTCCCCTGTGACGGGATTTATCGCGGATATGCTTCCCATCATGCTATCTTCAGTAGCGAAGATCAAGTTGTCGGCTAGCGTAACTCCCAACGGCTCTCCGGCCATCTGGGTCTGCATTACTAAAGCTCCCTTAACTCCGAGCTGTTTTGCCCAGGGTATCATAGTGTCAGGCGTCGTAAGTGGTATTGCAACTCCACCGACGTAATTGTTCAAGGGAAGCTCCCAGCTAACTCCCTGCATGAGGGCGGTGCTAGTTGTAGGTACCACGGCATTGTGCTCTTGATTGTAGTTCGTGACAGCCCATTCTGAAGGGAACCCCATTCCCCCGCTGTAGTTCCCCGGGAAGTAAGTCACCATCACTTTGTAAGGGAAGTAAGTCCCATTGAACTGGTTGTAGCAAGTCGTGTACTCTCCCTGCGTCATTGTAGCTTGGGTTGATGTAGGCATCGCCTCGATGATCTCCAGAGCCGAGACGGCTGAGAGCACCATTATGATCCCCAAAAACAGAACCAAGATTTTAGAGCTAAACATTCTTACCTAAACAAAAATAAGATAATCTCATTTTTAAGTATATCTAATTTTTAAGCTTTTATTTAAATATCTTTTAAAAAAATAAAATTAAAGAACAATTTAAGAAAAGTTTTAACCTAGCGGTCTGATTATATCTTGAAGGACTTGATCCCAGAATACGTGAAGGCTGGAGTTGAAGTTGCTAGGAAGAAGGGAAAGGCGAAGCTCTTCATGGATAAGGACGGTTTCTTCTACTTGCTAGTAGGAGTTCACTCCTCGTGCAGGGATAGGAACAAAGTTATGGACGAGATCTACGACGAAGTCTACAAGCATACTGATGACGCTATGCTGATGGTTATAGTGGTAGACCCCTCATCAATGGATCAAGTCGTCCCTAAAGGGGATCCTGTGGAACTGGAATAGAGGCTTTTAAAGAAATAGAAGGTGTCAAGACTTGGGCTTTAGGTACCCCAATACCCTAGGCTTCCCCTGTTTCACGTTAACGTTGAGGAGGAGGTATCTCTCTACTTTAGGAAGAGGTGAGTTCAGGTTTACTTGGGCTAAGTTATTGTTTACCTTCAACGTAGACGTCACAGCCACACCTCCTCCTACAACGTGGTAGTTTCCTTCTTGAACCTGAGCCCAAGGGTAAGAGATTACCTCGGCTTCGAACTCCTTCAATAAAGCCGTCCCTCCCTTGACTAGCGAGTAAGCGTCCTTCATGTCCTCTTCCTTTGCGTTCCTTAGGGAGAAGCCTATCCTAACCCCTCCCTTAACTCCCTTCTGGTCTTCGTCGAGGACTTGGATAGTCTTGACCTCAACTTCCTTGTTTACCGGCACAGCTGTGAGCTTCTCGTGTAGCTCCACCTGAGTGAAGGAGAACCCTGTGACTACAGTCCCAACTCCCTTCACGTTGAATGCCTTGTCCACGTATACGAAGCCTCTGTCTTTTTCCTCACCTTCAGGCACGTCATTGATTTCCTGAACTACCTCAGCGTTCTCTATCCCTATTCCCTTGAAAACCTTCCTTACCTTGTCCTCCGGTAAGGAACTCACTACGATTACCTTAGCCCCGCTAGAGTCAGCCAGGAGGCCTAACTCCCCGTCAGTCCATTTTGGGGACTCGCTCACATTCAATACTACAGTTGATGACATGGTCACAGCCTCAGCCAAGCAAATGAGCTTCTCAGGGTACTGTGTCCCCACCAACACAGACCTTATGTAATCACCGTTCCTCCTGTAGTATATGTTGACCTTTGCGTTCTCGTGTAGCTTGCCAAGCCTTTCAGCTATCTTTCCAGCCCTCTGTGGGTCAGATGAGAGCACCGAAGTTATGTTTCCGAAGTACATGAAGTTTCACGTTCAGACTTATTAGTGGTAAAGCAGATTACACATTTATGAGGTTAATCTTGTTGGGCTTCCTGGTCATCCTCTTGGGGTTCGCTTTAGTCATAGCTGGGAGCGTCACAAGTCCAACTGTGGGCTTCGGAGGAGTAGTGCTGATAGGGCCTTTCCCCATCTTCTTCGGAGAAGGTCCATCGAGCTACGCGGGTGACTTCGTCATCTTAGGTATAGTCCTAACAGTGATAGCGGTTGGTTTCTATCTGCTTAACATAATTCTCCTTAAGTCATTCAGGAGGTAATCTTGTAAAAAACTTTTTTACCCCAGGGTAGTTTTAATTGGTGTGCGGTCGTAGTCTAGCATGGATTAGGACGCCGCCCTGCCACGGCGGAGGTCCCGGGTTCAAATCCCGGCGGCCGCATGTTGGGGTTACCCCACATCCCCACTGCTTTTTGCTCATTAGGAAGTGTAAAGAAGGAAATTTGGATTTAAGTTGGTTAATACCTAAAATATGATCGAAATGATCGTTGGTAGCTATAAATATGTTTGGTTTAATATTTCTTGATTTAAGGAAATTTATTACCTCTGCCATGCCTCACCCAGAGTCTATGGCTGAGCTCTCATTACCAGAAATTAATACGTATTAGTGGAAAGAGTTCCGCTAATGAAACGTTCAATAATCATTTGGATCTGTATTTTATTATTAAAAGTTAATAAAAAATAAAAACGCATGTCATCAGATCTCTCAATTCCTCATGAAATTTATAAGTTTAAAAATTAGAAATACTAAACCTGAGTCTTATAACGATTATTTTCAATGCTGTTTCATATAAGTTAATTTCGATCTATCTTCCACTAAATACTTTCTAATTTTCATTTATCTTATCTCTATATAATCTTTAATTAGCCTTTTCATTTCTTCAGCCTCGTTTTCATAATGCACATGAAATTCAAATTTAGGATTCCTTATCCTTCTTCTTAACTCATTGAGAACTTTCAACCAGTAAATGTTACGAGGGATTTCGACTAAAATATCTACATCGCTAGATGCTATAGCGTTTCCCTTAAGTTGAGATCCAAAAAGATAAGCCTTCCCATTATATTTTTTAGCAATTTGGCTAATTTTCTTGAAATATTTTTTCTTATTTTCCTCATAGTCCTTATTGATTTCTTCTAGTTTTCTATAATACTCAAACATTTTAGCGCCTCCATCACAAATCTTCTTGAGTTTCTATATTCATTTTCTGTATAATCCCTTAATAAATATCCCGAGCCTATATAAGCGTCAATAAGTATGCTTATTACATACCACTTACTCTTAGCTAACTTTTTCAAACACTCATTGCAAGTTGAATTAATCAAAACATTCAAATCATGAGTTTTAGGGAAGTCGCCTTTATTCTTTAATAAATAGGCTTTCAAACCTAATTGCAAAGCTTGCTCTAAATGAAATAATGAAACGTCGTATCTTTTATTTGTAGAGTCCCTTTTACTTTCATTAAAGAAATATACAGCTCTCTCCCTTAACTTTTTAAATAGATCTTGGCTCACAGTTAACACATGTATAATTAGGAAAAGAATTTATTTGAAGATATCTTTTATTGTCCTTTGACGCACGTTAATGCTATATTTTAGTGATTCGCTCTTAATTTTTATATTAAAAATTTTAATCAATAATACAGAACTTAAAATCTATATTGAGATATTAATTTTTGTATATATACATTTAAGTAATTAGTTATACCATGTTATATTTATGTGGAGACCGGATTATATGATAAAAGATTTAAATTATTTTTGTTTAATAGAAAAATGTATATTTAACGTTATTTTGAGGAATCAATAGCTAAGAAGCATTATAAAGGGATACCCATTCAACATGACTTTAGGAGTCATAAGAGGAAAATGCGTTTACCCGTGAGTCAAGAGGCGGTAGAGGTATTGAAGATAATTTAAAGGACTATGTAATTAAAATGGAACTATAAGGGCTAGATATAAGAAAACTAAGGGCTAAAAGGGTAATGAGAATAGAGAAATATTTAGAGCAAGGGTAGGAAGAGATATACGAATGCTTGTATCTTTTGATGATGAGAAAAGCAAATTCATATATGAGGATTTCTAGGAGAGAATCGTTTATGATGGATGACATCACTTTCTTTCTTTAACCCATTAAATAATCTGTGTAATTCCTACTATTGTTGATTACAGTAGCCTCGTCAGTTTCTGGCTCTATTGTTTTTATTTGTGTCTTTTTCATTATAATAGTGTTATGTTGTTCGACTTAAAAAGACACATTCATGTCTATCGTGTCCTGTTTCACATCACAGAATAAAAAACACGATTTCCACGCAAATTCCTAAAAGTTACGTAAAAAGGTTGAATGTTTTTTACACATTAGATGAAGCCGTAATCGTAAGTGCAGATGTAGAAAATAAGAGTAGAAAATGATTATTACACTAGGCTTGTAAAATGTTATGCCTCTTTCACTACTGAACACGAAGCTAGCCTTGATAAAGGTCTTGGTGATATTTGTTCCGATATGAGGTAAATTTCATACTCTCTATCTTTGTCCAGGAATTCGACTTTCAGTTGCTTTCTCACTGCTACCTCAAAACCATCCGGGCTCAAGACTATAATCTCCCTATCCAATACCGGAGATATCACGATCTCTCCAATTCTCCTTATCACTTCATGCTCATAGGTTCCAGTCCTATCCACTACTCTGAAAAGCTTGGAGAAGAGTGTAGGAGAGATCATAACAATAACCTTGTCGAAACCTCCCTTGGATACATATTCATATGCCTTTACTACATCGTTGATTATTGATCCAGGTTGATCCCAGTCAGATGCTGTGATCTTCCCTCCAATTTTCAAGGGTGATAACTCATGTCCTTTCAATAAGGTAGTATCCTCGAGGATCGAGAACTTTTTCCCAGAATTAAACGCTATTTCTTTCCAATTGGAAGGTGATGAGTCCCTTAACCTGAATTCCAGAGAAAGATAAGGTACGTGATAAAGTGACGATGATCCACCTTGAGATATTGCCCCTTCATCCTCGTCCATCTCTGCAATGCTTATGGTATCGCTTCCGTACTCAACGTTCTTAACCTTCTGTCTGAATGTGCTCTTAATTCCTTCCATAGCCCATAAGGTTGGGTCATTTGATCCCCTTTCCTCTTCGATCTCTTTATTTTTCTCTTCTTCTCCTGTCTTGATTTTTATTGGGAAGTCTGCTTTTCCTATTATCCTAGACGCCTCATCCCATCCCTTGTTTATCATTAAGAATTCTTCTGGAGAAACCTCATATAACATGCGCAAGAATTCTCCAAAGTGAGTCATCTCTTCTTTTGCTATATCCTCATGGGCAGATTTGAGCCTAGGATCATCTATTAGATCTCCTTGTTGAAAATAATAGTTTATTGCGTCTATCTCTGCTGCAAGAGCTCCCCTTACAGCCCTTTTCAATTCTTCCTTGGTGAACTTATCCTTCCTTGTTAAGAAGGACGGGTCTGCAGAAAACATATTATCTTTGATTATATATAGTACTAAGAATTTAAGTTTGTTATAAAACACAGGATTTTTGCCTTTTGCAAAAAGTTCTGAGGGATATGTATATAGTTAGATTAGTTTAGACTCTCCTCGTTGGCATACGTTTTTGATCTTTCTGATTGACACGAATT
>DAHF01000079.1:194-3266 GCA_002495845.1 Sulfolobus sp. UBA167 | reverse complement strand
TAGCTTCAGTAATTGATTAAGTTATATCTCATTATTCTATATAAAGTTACCTGGAAAATCCTTTTTAAAGCTATGTAAGATTATTAAACCTGTGATAAAATACGAATAAAAACTACTTAATGCCTATTTTTGCATTGGTCTTAGTGCTGATAGCTTCAGTGATATACCTAGATGAGTCTTCACAAACAATGAAGAACTATACTCAAACTTCCACTAGCAGTTCTCCTTTAACTACATCTTCAATGGGGAACCACACCGTTTCATTGCCACAAGGTGCAAATCCATTACCTTATAAAGGTAAAGAAGTGTTCCTTCATCTAGTGGTAGAGCAGTCTGTTAACAACGGAGTGAACTTCAACGGAACCATTAAAGGTCAGCTTAAGGTATATGTACCTACAGGATGGGAAATTAACATTTCCCTGACTGACTTGAGCGACCTTCCCCATAATCTCAACGTAGTGAAGAATAATACTCCGGTTCCTAATTCAATTTACATAGCTAATGATGGGAAGATCCTAGCAACCGTGGGAGGAACACCTTCTACGTATAGTTCCTCATTCATTCAGCCAGGGAGTACTGCATATAATTTATGGAATTCCTCTGCTGGAGTTTACTGGTTGGCTTGTGGCTTTCCTGGTCATGCAGAAATGGGCATGTGGGCTGTTCTAGTTGTATCTAATAACGTGACAGAACCATACTACGTTATGTAAACTTTTACTCAAATACTATTTATTTAGATTAATGCAAGAAGAGAGGAAATGCATATATATCTATATATATATAAAAAAATAAAAAATGCTATATTTCAGGTAATTTCATGAGTTTCTCGAAGATTTGTCTATAAAAAGTTGATTTTCTAATAAGGTTATAAGCACATGTTGAAATTATTTTTTATGAAGATTATCAATTTAATCCCTTTTCTATCCATAGCGGGACTCTACTTCGCTATTTTGTGGATGAATATGGAATTCCTTAATTACGTGCACGTAATGAGTGGAGTAATTTTGGTAGGTTTAGTAGTTTTTCCTTACCTTTTCAAGGTTGACTACAAAGAGATGAGAGACACCGTTATGCCGTTGGCTCTAGCCTTCATGTTTATCACTTTCGGCTCTGGAGCTATCATGTATAATCAACAGGGAAGGCCGACTTTCCTTGACCTATTACACACAAGCCTTCCAGCACAGCTGACATTTATAATAGATTCAATAGACGTCAATACTTTTCTCCTGTCCGTCACTTTGATAATCCTTTCCATCCTATATATTAAGGGTTATAGGGGTGTTCTGATACCTTTAGGTCACTTAATATCTTCCCTTTCCTTGGTATTCATGATATTCATAATGGGAATGTTAGCCATCTGATTACGGTTTATGAGTATATATGTGTTTTACTATACATACAACACGCAAATATAGAATGTATTTTGCTTAAAAGAGAGCGAACCCTCCGTAACATTGCAAGGTGCATCATGAATGGTTTCGTTCGTTAGAACCTCGTGGGTATCAAGGTTGATCTGAGGAGAGAAATCGTGAGGTTAGGATGTCGTGAGGGTAGGGTAGTTCACGCCAGAAAGAAATTAGAAAAAAGGAGGCTTAGAAGACTTTTCCCCCTCTTGTAATTTAGGATTGCTTTGTGAATTTTTAATAGTCTTCAGTTGGATTTCTTGCCAAATTTCTTAGAAAGTAAAGCTTGTATTTGTTCTAAACTTAAACCTCTAGTTTCTGGCACATACCTTAAGATGAAGAGCAATGCTATAATGCCAACAATCCCATAAACCCAAAAAGTATATGTCTTTCCTATAGTTACTATAAGGTCTGGAAAAGTTAGTGCTACTATAAAATTAAAAGTCCAATTTATAAATGCCACAAAGCTACTAGCTATGCCTCTAACGCTCAAGGGAAATATTTCAGAGGTTAACAACCAGAACACCGGTCCTAAACCTATAGCGAAAGACGCTACGTACCCTATGAGGCTGATTAAGGCTACTGTAGTCAATGATTTAGATTCTACCATGAAAAAATATCCGAGGAGAAACAGCGTTATTACCATTCCAATTATACTTATTATTAATAATGGCCTTCTCCCCGTTTTGTCTATTAAGTTTAGCGCTATTATAGTCATTACTACGTTAACAATCCCTATGCCTACAGTGCCTAAAATTGAGACAGATGCGGAAGAGAATCCTGCGAGCTGAAGTATAGTAGGCGCATAATATATTACGGTATTTATTCCTGTTACTTGTTGGAATATTGCTAGGAGGGTACCAATTAGCAAAGCAATTTTAACATCAGGACTAAATAGTTCTTTCCAACTTTTTTTCTCTTCTGATAATTCTTTTTCAATACCATTTATTTCATTTTCTACTCCAGAATCCCTAATCTCCTTAAGTACACTTATAGCAGTGTTTATTTTGTCTTTAGAAACTAACCATCTAGGACTTTCTGGCATGAAATACATTCCCAAAGCTAAGGCCAAACCTGGAATAGCTGCTAACGCAAACATTGCCCTCCAATTTGAGGAAGGAGCGAACGCGAAGTCGATAAGATACGCTATTACTATTCCAATCGTTATAAGAAGTTGGGAAACCGAGACTAACTTTCCTCTAGCTTTAGGAGGAGCTACTTCTGCTATATAAAGAGGAGAAGCAAAAGACGCAGTACCTACACCTAAACCTGCAATTATTCTGCCAGAAACGAACATAGGAATATTTACTGCTAACGCTGCTATTATGGCACCTACTATAAAAAGAACTCCAGAATATATTATTACCTTTTTTCTTCCTAACCTGTCAGTAAGAGTTCCTCCAGTTATTGCTCCTATTAAAGCTCCTATTAACACCGAGCTAACAACAAATCCTTCTTGACCGGCATTTAATGAAAATTGTACTTTGATGAAAAGAATAGCGCCAGAAATTACTCCAGTATCATATCCAAATAGGAAACTGCCAATTGCTGTGATTATTGTAGCTATTATAATGAATTTATTTTCCTTACTCTCACGATGCATAATATAGATATAATTTTTTGGTAATAAGCGTTACTATAAGTAATTCAATATATAATATTAAAAAAA
>DAHF01000079.1:0-167 GCA_002495845.1 Sulfolobus sp. UBA167 | reverse complement strand
ACCACAGTAGAGGCATTACTGAAAGAGGGCTCCCATCAAAAGGGCTGAGTTGCTCTGATAACAATCCTGAGGAAGAATGCTTTTCTACCCAACTCAATAACTCTTTAGCTTCATTCATGTCTTTTCTCTTAGCATAGTATTGGGCTAGCCACATTGTGGTTATTATC
>DAHF01000058.1 GCA_002495845.1 Sulfolobus sp. UBA167 | reverse complement strand
TGGTAGAAGCTACTCATATGCAATAAAACATTCTCACAAAGTTGATATGAAGACGATATTGAAGGAGGCTGCCAAGGAAGTTTCAAAGGATTTTACCAGGTTTCTAAAGTCGTCGAATTCTCCTATACGATATGCAGAAATAATTTTAGCTCTATCTAGGTTGGGAGATAAAGGAAATCTAAGTGAACTTAGAGACGCAATAAATTCTCTATATAAGGAAGAAATAGAGGATTCCAGACTTCATGAATTATTGAACACCTTAATAGATTATGGATTTGTAATAAAAATAAGTAGAGGAAAATATGCTTTACCTTCAGATTTGCCTACTAAGTTAGGTTTGAAGCACTCTTCTAATAGTTGGATAAAGAAAATGAAATAGAATTACAATAATTAAAAGATATTATATTTAGTCTTATCTATGTCTTCATACGTTATTCCTAGGAGGAAGTAATTCTACATTGCTACAACTTGGAATCATCTCATCAGTGACATGGTTAACCACACAGCTTGCTATGAAATAGTTTTTATACCATTCAACCTCTCAATTTCTCTAATGATAGTAGCACACAGAGGTCTGCACTGTAATTCCTTGGAGAACTCTTTGGAGGCATTCCGCGAAGCCGAGTCACACGGCTTGCCAGTAGAGCTTGACGTACACCTCACGAAAGACGGAGAAATAGTGGTCTTTCATGACGACGACTTGATGAGGCTTGCAGGCCTGAAAGTGAAGGTCTCATCCCTCACCTTGGATGAAGTCAAGAGAACAACCATTAAGGGATTTCACATACCTACTTTAGACGAGGTCATGTCATTGAATATCCCTTACTTCTTGATAGAGATAAAACACTCATACAAGGTCTATCCGAGGATAGAGGAAAAAGTGCTAGACTTAGCCTCCTCCTCAGGGAGGAAATTCCAAGTGATCTCTTTCGACTTCGATTCTTTGAAGATGGTAAGGGAGATCTCCAACGCCGAGACGGGGATGATATTCATCGGAAAGGTGAAGTGGTTCGTCCGCATAGCTGAGGAGCTCGGGGTTAACTGGATCCATCCATCTCGCTCATTGCTCTACGAAGACGACATGATAAACAAAGGTAACTTCAAGGTAGGGACGTGGACTGTTGACGACCCTGAAGAGTTTAGAAGGGTTTCCAGCCTAGGCGTAGACAGCATCACAAGCAACGTGCCTCTGAAGGTGGCCCCACACGAAGGTTAAGATTGAGGACTTGAGGCAGTTCCTCTTGGAACTCTTAGACAGAAGGGGAGTCCAAGGCTCTGAGGTAGTCGTAGACCACTTCATTGAAGCTGAAATGAAGGGACACTCCTCCCACGGTGTACAGAGGATGATCCCCCTTTTGAGAGGTCTCGACATGGGAACTGTGAAGAGGGCTCTCGACTTCAGGGTGGAAAGGGAGACCGAGTCCTCAAAGTTCGTGGACGGTAACTCCTCGATAGGGATAGTTCTCTGGGACCTTCTCATAAAGGAGAGGAGGGACTCTGACGTGTTCCTGATAGCAGTCAAGAACTCGTCACACATAGGCTACTTAGGCTATTACACGTCCAGGCTTGCCTCCAAGGGAATACCATCCATCATGTTCGGAAACGCGGAGCCCTCCGTCGTAGCCCCTGGGACGTCGAGGAAAATCCTCTCTACGTCCCCTATAAGCATCGGAATCCCTCCTGACATGGTACTAGACATGTCCCTTGCGCCAACCTCCAGAGGTAGGATAATTCAAGCAAAGAGAAGGGGAGAGAGAATACCCCTTGGGTGGGCTGTAGGCCCGGATGGCGGGGAGACCGAAGACCCGGACCTAGCCCTCAAGGGAGGGATACTCCCACTTGGAGGAAGGAAGGGATTCTTCCTTTCCCTTTTCCTTGACATGCTCACAGCTACTCTCTCTGGGTCTGAGCTTTCAGAGGACGTCGTGGGAGTTCTAGATACCACAAAGAGACCTAACAAGGGTGAGGTAATGATCATGTTCAACTATCACCACGAAGTAAAGCATACCTCGTGGAAAGAGGTCCCAGGTCGTCACGGGTCTAAGATGATGGAAGAGGTAAAGAGGTCTGGATACTTAGAGTTGGACGACTCCCTCCTCTCCTCACTAAAGGAGTTTCAAGTTTAGTCTCATTTAGACCTACGGATTAGCGACGTGAGATTCTTCCCATAACTTTCTATTCTTTCATAATCTGGCTAAATTCTATTTTGTGAATTTTAAATTCTAGACAAATGAGGCTAAAAACCATTTAAAAATTCTTCTTAAGAAGAAAAATGCATAGCTTAATAAGCATGGAATAAGAGTAATATAACATAGCTTAACTTGATGTATGATGTTATTCTACTAATTTGGGTTAAATTGTAGATATTGGTCTTTGTAAGTAAAGGATGGAAAATATTGATTCTATATAAAGTTAGCTCTATTGTTCTATTATTTTATGAAAATTATTCTAAGAACTCTCTCTTTCTTATCCCCTGGAGTTTTACTATTTTCATGCCTGAACAGTAATACATGCCTTGTATCACTTCCTTGTCAGTTTTATGTTATTTTCTTTGCATAAACTCGATTTCTTTCGTACGAGCAATATTTATTAATCTAATCCATTAATGATTAGCTATGGAAAATCCGCAGTCGCCCAGAATGGAGATCGGAATGAGAAGGGAAACGTTGCTTTACGCTTTGATCGTTAACCCTGACAGAACCGAGGACATGGAGATAGAACCAGTAGCTAAAATAGGGCACATGTTATTGTTTGTCCAATCATTTCCTTTCGCTATCACAGCACGTGAAAACAGAGGATTAAGAAGACTTGAGTCGAGCGAGATTTCCCTTGAATCTTTTTTGAAGTTGCTGAAGGGAATGGCGTACGACATTATCATAATCAACGAAAGCTGTTGGATGGGAAAATTGATTAAAGCTTTCTTGGACTCCTTTAGAAATGATGAAGCGTAGTAAAAAAATACAATTCATTTATTTTAATTCATCCATCAAGTTTCATACTTTCCTCGTATTCTCATAGCCTTTACGCACCTTAACATTTGAAGTTTCTTCGACAAGGTCTTTTCCTTTTTTAAGATTTGACTGAAGTCCTAGACGCTCATGAAAGACCTTATTTAAGTCATGTCGTGATAATTGAAGCTGATGAAGTGGGGAATCCTGGTCTTACTTTCTCTGATGTTAGCCCAAGTCTCTATGGCTTCCGTTAATCCTTACATAGACACACAGGAGTACCCCTTCCATAGCTACGCTATAGGGATAGCCTCTTACGGCGTCTACCAGAAGGGGAACTCCATGGTACCTTACTTCATCAAGACGAACTCGGTCGTGGGATACGTGAGGGTTGACAAGTTGGAATCTTCCTCTCCTTTCTCGATTCAAATGAACGTAATGTTAGTAGTGAACGACCAGACTTTCTGGCTACAAGACGTCGTGGTTATTAACCCCTCTGAAGGTAACTTCTACATTTCGTCAAGCGTGCTTAACCTTACATCTACCGGTAGTGAATTGAAAGGGATAACAGGGGACGGGAGCTTCGTACAAGGTAGCGACGGGCAATGTTATTATGTCAATTACGTTGGAAATTATTATTACCATCTACCGTTCTCGTTCATGCCGATAATTAACGTAACACATTCGGCGAATTACGTCAGGGTGCTCTTCGGCTTCAAGGGGGTTGAAGGTAGCTGTCTTGACGGTAAGACTGTGTTCTTCAATAACGTAGTCCTACATTTCCCTTACGTGTATAGGGCATCGATTTACGTGTCTGGGTACAACTACCTTTCTGACAGCTCGCCTTATCAAGGCTTCTCCTTCTATGACGCAGAGCTCGTCTTCGGCGGTGAGGGAAACGGAAAGGTAGTGAGCTTCAACTGCCTCGATGCGTTCCTCTCGCTGTACTATGACAAGGACGGGAAATACATCTCCTTCCCGTCATACTTCGACTTCGGCTCTGACACAGCCGAGGGGACTACAAACTTGGTGACGCACAAGGCTGGTGACTTATTTGAGGTCACTACGGGAAAACAGGGATACTATTACCTGGGAAGAGGAGAGGGCTCCATCTCCGTTGATGAAGGAAAGACGCTTGTCATGAGGAGCGAAATAAGCCCAATAGAGAGCGTGATCTTGTCTTTCCTGTTGTTTTTACTCATCTTAGCTTGCATTTTCAGGAAAATCATTTCATCAGTGTGAACTGAATTGCATGGTCCTTCGCTGGTCGCGAGGAAGAGTAAAAGAAACTAGTCCTCGTTGGATTTATCCCACGGAAGTGTCTACAAGATGAGACCGAGAGTTCTCCACGTGAGGTGAGAGAAAATGAGCACAGAATCGAAATTCCTAAGGTCAATAACTGAGAGTAAAGATACGAGGAAATGGAAATGCGCAAGTAGGGAAGAGCTTAGGAGTGAGCTATCCCCTCCTGAATGAGGGGGCATCATGCCTCATAGCCCTTGCCAGCGATAGAGGGCTGAGCTCTACAGNNAGGATCGTTCTAACCCAGATCTACTCAGGGTGTTGAGGGAAGCGTTGTATTCGCGGTCAAGACCCAACCGCATGAAGAACAGATGAACACACAATCAGCCAAAGTTAGATCTTTCTTAACGTAACCGCACGTAGCACAAGTCATTGAAGTAAAAGAGCAATGTTAACGGAAAAATATCCTTACCGTATTTCCCAAGTTGATACTGCATGATGCTCCTAAGTTCATAGCAACATCGTGCAGTCTCATCCTCAGCCTTCGGAGGGACTTACCAACAAGTTACCTCACATGAATGTCCTCCATTCCGTACCAATTGCCTATTTGAAAACGGCTTGATATCTATTTGATTATGATCTATAAATTATTAATCTAAGATGAATATATTTAATAAAAACTTTTTAAAAAGATTTTGCTAATGAAGATAATTTAAAAATTAATAATCTATAAGATAAAAACTTATAATTTTTTATTCAAATTACACGAAGTATCGTATTAACTTGACTATTTCCTCATAGCTTCTCTTCTGACAATCAACGCCATCAAAACCTTTTCTGTTGAGAACTGAGAAGAACCTACAACCTCCCATGCACATGGGAAGGAATGGGCAATTGTCACACTTTCCCTTCCAAACTTCTCTGGCTACCTTGGAGGAGAACTTTCCATTTAGTTCTACTGTGCCATCCTCATTTAAGGTCCCCTTCACATATAGAGGATTCCCTGTGAAAGCCCAACACGGATATATGTTACCATAAGGATCAACTACAATGTCATCTTCCACGTGAGCTGCACAAATCCCTAACCTGAAGACTTCATGTGGTACTTGGAAGCCCTCTTCTCTTGCAATCTCCCATACTTTAGCTAGAATATCACCCTCGTTTTCCTTAGCTATTAGGTTATCCCAGTATTCATTTCTAAATACATTTTCGTGAACCAAATGAGGATCAATTCTAACTCTTGTAATGCCCCTCTCCTTTAAGGTTGATAACAACTCTCTAATTTCATCAACGTTTCTGTAGTCAACGTTAATCCTTAAAACTACGTTGGTTTTGTCTTGGGCATAAGCAAGGTGATCCAAGATCAAGTCAAAGGATCCTTTTCCCCCCACGAAGAATCTTCTCTTGTCGTGTACTTCCCTTGGACCGTCAAGAGTTATTTGAACGTGGGTAAGTCCTAAAGAGACTAATTTATCCAAGATGCTGGGGCTCAGCAAAGAGCCGTTAGTTATTACACTGAAGGAATAATCCAATCCAGATGAATCTATTTCCTTGGAGATTTCTTCTATTTTCTTTAATTGAAGTAACGGCTCTCCGCCGAAATAAGATACCCTTACTTTTCTTCCCCTACTGTTTCTCTTAACGTAATTGATGAAACCTCTGATTACTTTGTCTTGTACTACATCATTTCTTCTGAAGTCCTTTTGGAAACAGTATGGGCAATCGAAGTTGCAATTATACGTTAGAAGAATGGTAGGTTCGAGATATTTCTTGTTAAATATCATATATTCAGGGTCAAATTCTTGATCAACGA
>DAHF01000037.1 GCA_002495845.1 Sulfolobus sp. UBA167 | reverse complement strand
ACCCGGGACCACTGGGTCCACAGCTCTTTCAATGTTATTTAAGATGTAAAGAATGACGCCCTCTTGTTATTCAAGTGAATTTTTCATTTATCGAACATAAAGTAGGCGTATAATGAAAGGATTGGTAGCGAGGGATGCATTATTGCTGAATTTGTCCCATTTTACCGGGGAGTAAATATGGAAAGGGCAGAGCTGCAGAGTGGAGCTCCTGGGAGAGCCCTAGGGAGAAGCGTCTGAATTAAGCCCCTTACTCCTAGAGTGAAGGCCTAGGGGAGACAAGCTTGTAATTTACTGGAGAGATGATACCATTAGAATCTATAAAAAGATATTTATTTGTTAACACTTTAATTCAATACTTAAGTGATTTCCATTTGGGCATAATAACGGATTTAAGTGTGGCTTCAAGTATTGCCGTAGGTGCTATTTCAGCCATAGCCTTAGCATTTTCAATACATTTTTCTCGTGAACAAGCTAAGGCTTCACAGCAACAAATAGAGCAAATGAAGATACAAAATAGAGCCTTGGAAGCACAAGTTGAGGAATTGAAGAAGCAGACTAAAGAGTTAATGAAAAAACCGAAAATCGAACTTGAAAAAGACTTACACGCACTAACTGAATTCCCACCACCTGTCGATATCAGAGGTGCGGCCAAATTTATCCGAATTAAGGCAACTAACAAAGGAGAAACTACAGCTAAAGAATGTATAGCTAAGGCTGAGATAAAAAACAGAAACCCTGAGCTAGGCGGTGTTCTTTTACACTGGGTAAGATATCGTGAGCATATTTTTGTTGATATTAAAGACCAATATAGACCGATAGATATAGCTACTAATGATTCCGAGATAGCTGATCTAATAGTCTTATTAAGAGATGATATTCATAATCAAATTGCAGTTGCTCTTAGGACATTTTTATCTCCTTTATATTCAAGTTATCCTAACGATGGAAGATTATTTTTGCGAGTTAACGATGAAATACATGTTAGAGTATTCTGCAGTAATTCAGAACAGTCAAACGAGCTAATAATTACTTACAAAAACCAGTTTAACTTTAATACTATCAACAAGGATAATATAGGCCAATATTTCGAAATAGTACAAAAAGAAGAGGAGTAAAGAATTTGAAGTTACCATGAAGAGATTTTCGTTCTCTTCTCACCATTCTTAGACTCCAGGAGAAGCGCTGCTCATTTCAGGAGCGCTGCTTAGGTCCTAGGTCTTTACTGGGGAGCAAATTCCTCCCCCTGGACTCTAGCAAGGCCGAGGCCCAGAGGAAGTCCGGTCCTAGGAGTTTAAGTAGGCCTAGAGGTTCAAGTCCTGGAGGTTCAGCGCTGTAGGATCTATCCAAGAGAATTTACTGGGGAGTAAACTCTGCTAATTTCTAAAATTTATGTCCGTAAATGAGCCTATTTTGTTTTAGGAGGTGTAAAATGGTTATATCTGATTTAAGTAATACTATGGGTACTATTATAACCCTTGTATTATTAATATTGCAAGCATTATATAAGCAAGTCAAAGCTTCACAACTAAGAATGAGGAAAAATGAAGAACCAGACTTTAGATTAACGTTACAAGTAGGAGATATACATGTTAGAGTACATTATAGTAATACAAAACCATCAAATGAGCTGATAATTATCTACAAAAAGCAATCTGACATTACAACTATTAATAAGGATAATGTAAGTGAGTGAAAGTCAAGATGAAGCTGCTATTCTAGCTTAAGCTCTTCAAGGTATTTTGTTTTTAAGGAATACTTCCTGAATTTTTTCCCTCCAAAGCGACCCCAACCGCGATATACTATACCCTCTTTTGCAAGCTGTGTTAAATGGACTAAAAGGACATTCCTTTTAATCCTTGTATATTTCTCCAATTCTTCCAAAGAACAAGAACCTTTTTCAGCGAGAACTAGGAGAATTTTTTCCTTAGCTGTAAGGTTTCTTTTGTAAGTCATATTTCCTCACTCTATTAATATCGTATCTTTTTAAACCCCTCAAGCAGGATTAAGAAATCCTTAATGCTCATAGGACGTCTCAGAAATTGAGCTAGTGCTAGAGGGGGAGCAGGATTAAGAAATCTTTAATCTTGTTTCCATAAACGCGAGAGTTTGCTCTTACAGTCAAAAAATCGCGGATCCGACCAGGATTAAAACTACTAAAACAGCATTTAACTGGGGAGTTAAACGTTTATCTATTCAAATATTAATCCTATATGAATATGAGCATGATTAAGAGAAATATTTTTAAACCACAAGATCAAGAACTAAATTGGGGAGTGGGGGATAATGAGGGGGCACAAGCTGAACCCTGATGAGTGGCTGACACACTGACCCCGCTCCCCTACTTTTATTTTGATTCGGAAGGAATAAAGTTAACTCAATTCACAAAGTGATAGAAGCCTCGCCCCTTCTAGGGCGGGGAGCCGTCAGAATATCTTCATCTCTTCTTATCTGAAGAAGAATCTCTGCCATTTCTCTATATTCCGAATAATATCTTCCGTTTCTTTCCTCTACTAAATCTACTAGTTTCAACAGTTCCATTAGATGATATACCGCTTTTTCTTTTATCCCAGTTTCCTCAGCAATTTCTTTTACGGTTTTCCCGTCTACTACGCTTAGAATTATAAGCATGATATCTTCTAAACTACGAAAAATATCGAAAGTAATAGCGCACCCCCTCCTATCAAGACCAGGCTGCTATTTCTGTAAAATTTGCTTAATTTAGGTTGCGTATTCAACTCGTATATGAGTAGGTAAACTGTGCCATAGAAAAGAAAAATTACTGAGGGCGTTAACAGAAGAATTTTTATGATTTCTGTTGGGGAAAGCATCTTCACCCAATTATTTGGTTTTTAAAAACCCCAAAATTGAGGAAAATGGGAAACATATTTGGGATGGACATCAGAAGGTTCTCAGTTCTTTTTATCGCAGTCATAATAATTCTAACGTTAGTAAGTAGTTTTTCAAATTACACACCCAGCTCTACTAACTCTACGACAAAAATCGAAGTAGGTACAGGGACGCAAAGCGAAAATTACGTACAACCGAAATTCAGCTATGTATACAACAAAACAATTACATTAGCACCTGAGCTTTATGATTTAGAATACATAAGAGCAGACTTCGCAAATACAAGCCCTCCTTATTATAATCTTTCAAAAAATGCGTACATTTTCTTCAATTTCTCTAGAACAACTAACAGCACATTGCAATTATTACTAAATTTACTTTCTAGGAATGCTAGCGAAATCACTCCAGGTGCTTACGGAGCTTTACTCTCTATCGCTAGTAGCGCATACATGAACATAATGAAGTACAGCAATACAACGCTACAGCCCTTCCCATTGAACCCGAATGATACAGAAAACTACTCAAAGTCAGAACTGAATGTAAATTATGCTAAACAGTTCCAAGGGCCTGCAGGATTTCAACCTGGGTGGAGCTATCCCCCCAGTGATAAAATTACTATAAACTCCCCAGTAATCGAAATAATAAATAAAACAAGCGTAACAACAAAAATTCGAATATCGAATCTACAATCAAATATATTCTACATAGGCCAAGATTCGTATTACAATGGGGTGGTCTGGGTCTATCAGTTTTTCTACGGGATGTCGGTTACTGGAAATATATCATTTTACATTAACAATAAAGAAGTTCAATCTCAAGTATTGAATGTAACGTTCGGTCCGTATGGTGGAAGTTGCGCTGGAAATATCTCAGGAAGTGCGATAGTGCCACCTGGCGTTGGTAAACAGGTTTATGGTAGTTATAATATCACAACAGTGGGTGCAGTTTACGGATCGTACAGGCCAGGTGCAGTCACGATCATATACTGCCCACAAGGCCCTTTTATTTCAACACGGGGATATATTTTCAATTGGTATGAATACAATGTTAGCGTTCCTTTCACCATTCAGGTCTTTAATGGAACTGATCCTACAACAACAATAGGAAATCATGTTTATCACACTAGAACAGTTAACGGTAGTTTTTCATTTTCGGTTTGGAGTTCTGATCCGCAGAATTTCTCATCAAAAATAATTACTTATGATACGATTAAGATAGCAAACTATACGATTAATAGAATATGGAATGCTGGTTCAATAGAAATTATTCCGAAATTAAACTTACAAAAGAGCGGGAACAACATAAACTATTATCTTACATTTGATGTTTTAAAGAACATTACCCAGCCTCCTTCTTGGATATATCAGCCGATGATCTATAACAGATACGCTGCGATTTCTTGGTTCTACCTAGAGCAGAACGCATCACTCGCCCATGCACTTTACGAATATATTATGAAGACGATAAGCAAAACCGATCAACAATTCTGGAAGTTCGAGTACTTCGATCTAGCTGCGGAGTACACCATGTACACTTTCAATACTACATATAACGCCTTCAATAATCTTCTAGAATTAGAGAGCTTTTACGAGAACTGGAGCGTGGTCCCTGCTCAGATACTAAACCTATCGGCGTGGCCCAGCCTGAAATATGAAACGGGCCAACTATCGCTCTTCAACGTCTCTAGGATACCCGGTATATACAACTCCTCTGTGTACTTCAACGTGACCGGAGACAGCGAGACATATCTCGTCGATGTGTACAATGCGCTAGGGTATCCAGGGTGGAATAAGGTTCCCTTTGGGAATTCTTTCTATTTCGGTCCAGTAGGCGGTAGGACAGTCTACTTCTACCTGAACCAGTCTGGAGGAGAGTTGCCATACCTCGGAGAGACTCTAAACTTCTTCGATTCGAACTACGTACCATCCATATTCTACGCCACTTCTGGGACTGTATACGGCACGCCTACGAAAATCATAGCTATCTGGAACGGTACCGCATGGATTTCCTAAGTTATTTTGAATTTTTTCTCAGTAAACTGGGGAGTTAAATGTAATACCAGTTTTCCGATCGGAATCTTTTCAGGCTTTCAAATAGTTCTGAGTTTGATGGAAGAGTGTTATACAATTAGGAATCAGGAAGGATATTTAGTTGATTCATGCACAGGGGAAGTTGTAGATTTTGAGAATTACGACATGACAGATTACTCTAATTTAGAGTATTATGAGAGAGTAAGCTCAAAGAAAGAGAAGAAGGAAATCAAGGACATGAAGAAGATTGTGCTGAATTATCTACTTAGTATTATGGACAATAAAGAAAAAGACGAATTCTATAAAATTCTTAACGAAATTGAAAAACACAGAAAACCAGATACGGCTTTATACTTAGCGATTTACGAACATATTCTTTCTCGAGAAGGTAAGCAAGTAAGAAGGGAATATTTACAATTCCTGAGGGCACGCGGGATAGGGCGTTACGCGATCAGGCAAAGAAAGAAGATTCTAAGGCAGATGACTAGAGAGGACCCAGTTATACAATATATTAAATATGAATATGAAGGGGACAAAGAAGAAGCATTTAGGATTTATGAAATTCTCAAAAAGAATAATCTAGTGTTTGGGCCTTTCAAAAAGAGAAAGCAAATATTGCTTCAGTATTTAAGCAATAAGAGACTCCTAAACGAACTTCTTGAAAAAGAGAAAATTGAGGAAATAAAAAATACTATACTAATGCTAAACATCAGGGATCTTGATGGCTTCGGGCTCTTCGTCTAATCTCTCTTTTATTATCTTCTCGATGATATTCTCATCAATTTTATATATAACGAAAGCGTAATTTCTTTCCTTAGTCAGATACCTTATATAATATATGTTTCTAATTACCGAAATCTGAACGAATGCTTTATTATCTTTTATTAGAATCATAACACCATTTTGCAATAAATTAATCTTGATGTTATCTTTCTGTGCTACTTTTTCTATGAGTTCTAGCAGTTTGTTCATTTCATTCAGTCCTCCATTTCTGTTTCTCTTCCTCCGTTAATTGTATTTGTATGTGTGTTGTTATTGCACCAGTCCTTAGGATCCCTCTACCCCTCGAAGATTTCAGCACATAATCTATCTCTTCTTCGCTCAAATGTGCTAAATTGGCCAAATCATCTTTTGCTTCTTTCTCTTGCTTTAGAATTAGTTTGTTGTCGGCCAACTGCCAGGCTTCCCTGGCGTAGTTGTTCATGTTGTAGTGCTGAATAAGCTGTGTCATTGTAACCATGCTTGTTTTCAGTGCCCTTGCAGTCCTGTAAATTATCGCTATAATTTTCGCAACACTTTGATATTCAAATAAGAAGTGCGCCTCGTCAATAAGAATTAATTTCTCAACATCGCGTGGTAATTTATTGATTAATGAATAAGCATACAACATTAGCATAGTGGATGCTAATCTCTTCTTTCTCGTGTCTTCTGTCTGAAGCCCCAATATAATGAATTTCTTCCCTTTAAGTTCTGGAGGTTTTCCCTGAAAGACGTATTTATCAGCGCCAGACGTCATGTTTAACAGAAAGTTCTCTAATTTTCTGTATTCTGTTGCGAATTTTTTGCTTGCCAAATCCTCCAGATTATCCCTTAATTCCTTAAGGCTCTTATTCTGTTCTAACTGACTAACTAGAATTCCCCTTAATTCAGCTGGAATTCCATAAGATTCGATAAGGAAATCTGCTATGTCACCGGAGCTCACTACTCCTTCATTTGACATGGCCACAGGGTCTAACCCCAGATAGTCAGAATCTCTGAAGACTATGTTTAGGTCAGCTTCACGTTCAAAGAACTTGTTGTAATTACTCATGGGGTCTATTACAATCACATAGACGTCATGAGCTTTCCTAAGTCTATCGATTAAAACAGCACCACTCGTCGTCTTTCCAGCACCGGTCGTTCCAGTTATCGCCCAGTGTGGGTTTTGCCTCCCGTTTATACTTAGGTATGGATTAATCGCTATAGGAGCTCCCTTATCATCCACACCTAAGAAGATCCCTCCAGGTTCTGTTAATGAAAACCCAACGAGAGGATAGAACTTTGCGAGACTAACGTTACTGCTTATCCTGTAGCCCACGTTACCACTGAAATTATATAGCTCCTTTTGTGCACAACAGGGAACGTCTAAAAGTATCCCGTTCTCTTGAGCTACTTGAGTGAGTTCTCTAGTGAGAGATTCTAATTCTGCAGTAGTCTTAGCGTGCACAATAAATATGAAACGGAATTTCATAGGGTCAGCGGCTTCTTCGTCCAGGTCACGTTTTAACTGAGCACCTCGTACTAACATTTCTTCTACTTGCACACTGCTGCTAGCATACCTGGCCATTTTCTGTTTTTTAACCTCAAGGCTGTTCAGATAATTTCTAACTGAAAGTGAAGAAATCTTCTGAAATTGAATGATTAATTCAAAAAGCTCAGGACGTAATGATTTGAAATCTATTCTGCCCAGAGCACCTTCTAGAATTTTTGTACTATATGCATACGAAACTAATACTCTTGCGTAGCCCTCAGAAGTTTCTAAATACTTTGCTCCTTCTCTTCTGATGGATGGTCTCCAGGGAGGCTCTGATGTTTCTAAATCTAGCTCCTTCTCTGTTACTAACTGAAAGTTAGATGTTACAATAGGGAACTTAGTCCCCTCGAATTCATACTCTCCAGGAGCTCTACTTATGTAGATGTAGCCCTTCTCTGCTTGGCTCAAAAGCGATGATAGCTCCTTCATTTTCATATCGCGGTCCTCTGGCGAAAGGAGGAAGAATGGGATCCCTTCTAAACGATAGTACTTTGTTTTGTTTCTAACCTGGGCTAGTTGATTTGCTTTTTTGAATTTGAATACGTTAAGGAAACTCATATGCCTCAAAAAAAGAGCTTTTTAAAAACACTTCTTCTTAGGAGTGGAAATGAGGAAAGCACTAACTATCCTATTAATAATATTGGTACTTCCAAGCTTACTAGGAGGAGTAGGTAACATTATTACATTAGCAGCAGGCGGTGGAGGCGGAGGATCTGGAAATAGTTTATCAACTTTCATATCAACATTACAGACTGCTATTCCTGCAGCATTAATTTTGCTTGCAATTCTGGCGAATAGGTATGATCAGCGTTATGCATTAGTTCTGTTTGCTGCTGCTCTAGCTAGTGCTATTTTCTTAGCAGCTGCTACGGGAGGGAAGATTGGAGGAAATGTGCAAATCACCTTAGTGCAACTTCAGGTAAAAGTCTCTGGTCCCACTTCAGCTTATACTGGACAGCCAGTGTACTATTCAGTATCGTATAGTCCTTCCGTACCTAATCCTACAATAGTTTGGCAAATTTACGCTAATGGCACACTGATCTCTAACTTCACGTCTACTACAGAAATACAAACTACGTTCAATCACCCTGGAAAATACCTAGTAATAGCTATAGTAGAGGACCCACAGAACTACGCCTATGGGAGTAACGGCTTATTAGTTTCAGTAACAAATCCGCCAAGCCCACTGGGGTGGATTCAAGGGGCAATAGAGAATACACTAACAAGCTTCTTTGGGGCAATTGTTAATGGGCTAGAAGGAATAGTTACTACTTTTCTGCAATTTATAGGATATCCACTGGAACAGATGGTAGAATCACCTATACCTGGATCTTTTGACAAAAAACTATTCAATGAAGTATATGACTACTCGGTAGGAATTGCGATGTTATTTATTGCGTTTTCTATTGCTTATAATGCGTTCCAGGGTTACTATTCAGACATCATTGATCTTGCTGGTGACGTAATGTATAAACTATCCGTCTGGGCTTTATTCAGTGTAGGAGGAATAATAATATACACTTATGCTGCTTCATTTATCAATAGTTTAATCTATGCTACAGTAGGACCAGAGTTAGGAATAGCGTCTGCTGGGCTAGCTGCAGGAACTGGGATTTACCTGGCTATAGGTGGGGGGCTCGCTGCGATACCGTTCTTCGCAAACGATTTCGACTATCTAATTTCCGCTATATTATACCTCATGCTGTTTACTACAGCAATAGCTACTGTTAGAAATAGTGTAATGTTAGCTATTGTGGCCTTAATCCCATTCCAAGCTACTTTATGGTTATTTGAGTGGACTAGAAAGATCGCTCTAATCATGGCAAACTTATTGATAGGAATGATGGTAGCTGGTTTAGTTGCAGCGTTTACTATTGCATTATTAGTCCATACACTCTACGGTTTTCTATTATTATTCCTCTTGCCTCTGGCTCTCGATGTAGAATTTATATCAACTCTAGCACTGTTCGTATTTACACTTCAGCCTGGCGATGTGTTAGTAAGCAAAGCTCATTCAGCACTAAAACAAAAAGTAAGAGAATAAAGAAAATTATTTTTTATTTAAATAAATTTTCTTAAAAGCCTCAGCTCTGTTTATGGGGTCTATCACATATTTAATAGTAATAGTAGTTCCGTCTTTCTTCTTAATTATCCAATCTCCTATCATATTTGTTTCTCCTGATAGTCCAAATGCGCTGTAATTTGATGTCTGGCTAACGTTTAGCGGAATGATGTCATCTATTTCTTCCCATCTTATTATTTTTCCTTTTCTCATACCTGGGGACAGAAGCCCAGGCCTCTTCTCTAAAGTGAATATTCCTTCGTCGTCCCAGTACCAGTCCTCTACCACCAATGCTTTTGGAATATTTACCATAAACTTACCTTTCACTGGTGGTCTTCCCGTTAACCTGTGCTCATTAATATTCATTACATCATTAACGTTCTTTTTTAGTTTGTCGATAATTCCCATGTATTTCTTTTCTTCTTCTATAGCTAAATACTTTTCGCCTGAATTTTAAACATCACGGGTGTTTAACGTAAAATTACCTTAAGCAGATCGGTTGTTCTAACTTGGTGTTTAAGGCAAAACAAGGAGGAGCAAAAGCTTTGTTTAAATTTCAACTTAATTTGTTTATTTCTTCATTAATCTTCCTCTGAACTTCCCCTATTAAATCATTTAAGCTAACTACTTCGTACCTAACTTTTCCATTCCTTATTGCATCCCTAACTTTTCTTTCCCTTTCAGTTAGTGCAGTAGATTTACCGCTCTTAACTTCAATGAAAATAACCTCTGGATCCACATTATCGTCAGAAAGTCCTTTGAACGCGATATAGTCCACCGGACTCCCTAAATGTCGGAAGTCTTTAGGATTGATCCCGTACTTATCAGCTAAGAGGAGAGGTGCAAATTCCTCCCCTATCTTTCCTAAAAGAGTGTTAACCGATCTGGCAATGGAGTCCTTCCTTATGGCTTGCTCATTTTGCTGCTTCCACATTTCCAGTTGCACTTCATACTGTTGTTTGACCGCTTGTTCGATTTGTTGCCTCATTTGTTGAGAGTGTTGTTGAATCCATGTTTGGAACATCTGTTGAGCCTGCTGCTGTGCATTGAGTTGAACTTCAGTTACCTTCCTATTCAGTCGTGAGACCTTCCTTGAGTAGTAGATAGCTATAACAATAAGAGCGAGTAGGAGCATGAATGAAATTCCGCCTAAAATTTCAGTTAGCATATTTTCTAAATCTAAAGAGAGAATTATAACTTTTGACTATCCTGGAGTTAACCTCAGTTTCTCCTTTAACTCTAACTTTGAACTCATGTGGAGTTCACGTTAATTTTACGTTAAACTCCCGTAGAGTTAAAATTTATAGCCTGTGAATAATATTATTCACCTGATGCAATACATTATCAGATCGAAAGATCCGGAACAGATAATGGCGCTTGTAAAGAAGTATAAGGCGTTTCCGATGGAGTTAGCTATTTACTTAAACGACCCTCAAGTAGTAGGTGGATTGAAGTCAGGAAGGAAAGTAGATGTGTTGAAAATAGGTTGACTTAATTTTTTTCTCGGTAAACTGGGGAGTTTACTTCTTCTTCAAGCCCCTGAGAATTACCATCGCCTCACCTATAGTAACCCCTGCTCCAATTCCGAACAACAATGCCGTCTTTTCCATAACTTCTGGAGGTAGCGTTACAAACTCGAAAATTTTCACGACGTTCGGAAATGCTATTAACGTCATAAGTGCTCCTGTTCCGAGGAGAATGTAATCGATGTTTCTATTCAGCGGTCTCATAATGCTAACGTTTGCCCTGTTTGTTTGCCTCAACTTCTTAGTCTCTTTCTTTCTAGTCGTCTCTTTAGGTGCCATGAAGTCCTTGACGTAAAACTTTAGAAAATAATAGACGTATTGGAACTCGTCCAGTGACTTCTCCTCATAAAATACGACAAAGACTACGGGAACTAATGCAGCCATAGAAATCATGATGTCCTTGAAAGCGAAGGCAATAGCTACCATGATGAGCGGGAAAATTACTAGTAACTCTTTCATATTGATGTTCTTTATTCCCAGTGGGAACGATCTTTCATCCAAACCGCTTACAGTCCTCAGCCAACCAATTGTTTGCTCTCTTAATCTTGCCATCTCAATCTTTTGCCTTTTAAAAAGAGATTAGATGAAAGCCATGAAGTGGCTTAAGAAATTGGCTAAAGCGATGAGAGATGCGAAGGTAGTGGCAGACAACATCAAACAAGCGATGAGAGATAAGGCAAAGGCATCAATGCATGCTGCGAATGCAATCAACCTACCACTCCCTAAGTACAAGAAAGGCAATCATGAAGCTGCGTTAGGTGGGGTGATTGCAGGGCTGGCCATGTTAGGAGGAAGTCTGGCAAGTACCTTCGACACCAGTTTCGCCTCCCTGCTGGGCCAGGACTCCAGCTACATTTCAGTGTTCATGGGACTGATAGGGTTTGTGAGTTTGATCGGAGGAGTTGTGGAGTATAAGAAGCTAAGAAAGTAGGTCGCGTATAAACAGCTTCAAGATATTCGTTTTTTTGTAATATTCTTCTTCTTTGCGGATATAATCAGGTGGATGAGTATCGAAAATCCAAGCTTTCAATCTCTCAATTCTCTTTATAGGTCTCTCTGCACTGCTTTCATACCTTATATTATACACTCTGTAAGCGTAGAGATCTGCATCTCTCTCGTAATGAAGAAACATCATTTTGTAAATAATCAGTAAAATCGGAATAGTTAGAATGTTATAACTGATGCCTAGAGCTGATAGAACCAAGAAATAGTACGTAAAATAGGGCTGGCGTAAATGCCCCTCCTCGTGAGCTAAGACTTTATCGTTATCACTCCCTATAATTATCACGTTCTTTCCGAATAGAATTGATTTTATTGTAATAGCGTTATCTTCGTTACTTTCAATTTGATAGTATTTAACACCGCCTTTTTCATACAGAAACTTGGCTCTCTTTATCAGCCTATAATTTCTATACTCGTATACAAATAAAAGGAAAGCTAATGCTACTGGAAAGAAGCTTAACATCATTAACATCATTTAGTGTCCTTTTAAAAGGCCTTCTTAGTGAGACAAGATGAGACTAGCAGCTATACTTTCCATATTCATCATATTATTAGGAGTAACAGTAACTGCAGCATCTACTACTAACACATCACTGCTTAATAGTACCCAACTACATCAGTTATCACAAAAAATTCCAGCCCCTCCTTCAAACTTCTTCCAGGAAATTCTTAGTTACATAGCTGAAGGCTATAACTGGTTGGTGGGGCTGATACAAAATATTCTTCAGAACACGTTACTTAAGGAGGACCCAGGCCTGGCAAGTGCGTATGCTAACATAATAGCTTGGCTAGTCCCTCTTACTGCGCTGTACATCTTACTAACACTGGCTGAGGTTGCCCGGAAGTTCTTAGGATACATAATCGCTGCAGGCTGGATATTCTTACTCATTATTCTCTTTCTAGCCCACTAAAGTTATTCAATTTTTTCTCAGTAAACTGGGGAGTTTATTCAAAGTTTATAAAACTTTCTCCCAATATAGAATTTAGCGCGATGATGAAGAGATGACATACTGAGAAGATGAAGAACGACTGCCAAAGCTGAGCCCGCTTTTTAAACAGTGTAAGTTGAGATGTGGGGAAAGAAAGAGCAAATAAGATACTATGAGCTGTTCCCTAAGATCGAATACGACAAAAACTTTAATGTATTGAATTCTTTAGGCCACGTTTTAGAAATAATCTATAGTAAAGATAAAGATATCATGAGATTATTCGCATATACAAATGCACAGTTGGAGATACTTAGAAAGGACTTCGGCGTCAAAGAGGGTATACAAACTCCTATCCCTAAATTTGTCGGAAGAATTCTCTTCAAAAACGAGAAAGATTTCTATTGGGGAGCTGAGTTCAATGACTTCTCTAGCTTCTTAACAAAACTGCAGCAGGGGGAGCAGCTGAGGCTCTGGGTAGTGCTTGAGCCCCGTTTGAACGATATCTTCTTGAAGTACAGCGACAAGTTGAAGAGAAACCAGTCGCCGATAGGAAAAAGACAGAGGGAAGTTCTAGCTAATAGACTAGAAAGCTTTGCGAAAGATAATGTATACTATCTGCAGCCTTACTTACTTTCTGACAGCAAAGACAGAATAAAACAACTAACGAAAGAGTTACAACAATTTATACTAACTAGAAGTAGAAAATTGAGATTGGAAATAAGGAAAACGAAAGGCTGGGAGGATGAGACTCCTAGAATTCCTAGATTCTGGGGTTTGAAAATTAAAAGATGGATATGGATAGATGAAGAAAAGATAGGAAAAGCCGCAGTAATCCCCAATCCAGCAATAATTCCTATGCAATTTTCTGTAGGTGGTTTGCTACCAGATATAGTACCAAATAGGAAGGGATTCCGTGTCGGTGTTCTGACATTCAGCGGAAAAGAGGTCCAACTTGAGCTGGAGGACTTTTACAGACACGCTTACGTCATTGGCGGTACAGGTGCAGGGAAAACCAGCACGCTCAGGATCCTATTAAAGAGAATTAGGGAAGCATATCCTAAAACTATAGAAGTCATATTGGATCCACACGGCGACTTTGCGGAAGAAATGTTAAGTTTTTACACTAATTATAGTAATAATTTTGATCCGGACAAGCAATTATATTATTTTCATCCTATTGAAGCTCCGATTTCAATAAATCCTATTGCTCTACCTAAATTACCCAATGCACAACAGGCCATGTTACTAGGCTTTGCTAATGTTATGGAAATCTTTGAGAAATTATTCACGCTAAAGGAGGGTGCTGTTTACGTAAAGTATATCATTCAAAACGCGTTACAGCTTCTCTATCAAAAGAATCCAGAGCCTACATTCCATGATCTGTATAATATTATAATAGGATTAAGGAATGGAACACTTGATCTTCCGATTAACAGCAAGGATTGGGAGGAAAAACTAGAACTATTTCAGGATTTGGACGACACAACGTTCGTTAGTGCGTTATCGAGAATTGAGATGCTTGCGACGAACCCACTGCTGCAGAAGATATTTTCTCAGAACATAATAGACGATAGTGCATTATTTGCGCCAGGCAATGTAGTAATCATCAATGCTTCTAAGGGTGCAGTCGGCGACCAAGTAAGCTTCCTAATTATGGCAGGGTGGTTATTCAAAATATGGTATTATGCATTAGCAAGGGCCCAACTCAATCTAGAGAGGATCCCAGTCATCATCGCAGCAGATGAGTTCCAAAATGTAGCGGACCTAAGCCTTATTGATACCGTGCTGGCTGAGGCGAGAAAGTACGGAATGCATCTAGTGTTGGCTCATCAACACACAGGGCAAATTGATATGAACCTTCTGAAGAGCTTAATGAGTAATACTGGCGTTAAGTTTCTCATGAAAATGCAGGGAAGTGATGCTGAAAAATTTGCCGAGATATTTCCAGAATTCAAAAACGAATTAACGAAAATCTTACCAGCCCAATCGGTAGGCCAGGCAACAATTATCGTAACGCCGAGAAAGCCTGAGGATAAAATAGTTCCTATCAGGGTGAACGTAGACTGGGAGGACTTCAAGAAGAGTAAAGAAGCAATAGAGAAAATAATCAATAAAATGAAGAAATATGAAGCACAAAACGTTAGCGAAACTGACGTAACCGCAATGTTGAACCCAATTCTGAAATATACAGAAGAAAAGCCTGACGTTTTAGCGAAGCTAATCCTTTACTATACGTTTACGAGCTCATGCGAAAACGGTAATCATTGCATAGCTCTCGTAGACCTGGTACGGCGTTTGGGCATTGACAGAGATAGAGTAGATGACACAGTTGCAAAATTAGAGGCTCAGGGTTATCTCTCAGTAGAGAAAGTGAAAGGAAAGAAAATATTACAGTATGGTAAAGGATTATTCCCATTGAAGGGCATTGTAGAGAATGAAAAGGGGAAGACGGTGGCCCTGAAGGTAATCAGAAAGCTCTATAAAGAAGGACTAATTGTAGTTCCAGGGAGGCAAGAAGGGGATATACGCCCCGACTTCGTTGGATTCTCTTACGATAAATCGACAATGAGGCCAGATTACAATTCTGCTATAGCGATTGAAATTGAGAGCGATAATGAGTTAGCAACACACCCAGAGCAAGTCAAACGTAATATGCAGAAGTATCTGCCGATAGCCGATCTCTTCAAAGAGATAAGAGTTTATACCTCAGAAGACGCTTTCGAAAAACTGAAGAAGATTTATGATGAATTTCTTGCTGACAACTCAATAAATGATGAATATAAGAAGAAAGTCAAAGTATTCGGCGTGAAATACAAGGAAGAAGAGAAGAAGGCCGTAACTAAGGAAGGAAAAGCTAGGAGTGAACTAGATGTAGCGAAAACTGGGGAGTTTACCAGAAGCGGGAATGGAGCAACAAAGGGAGGGCAGAGCGAAAGTAAGAGTGAAACAAAAGGGCCAGAGACAGAGAAAATCGAAAATATTGCGGCTATTAGCAGTAATGGGAAAGGACCAGCCTCAGAAAACGAAAAAGGATCAGAGTTAACTGGGGAGTTTACAGAGCAGAAAGAAAGTAAACCACAAAGAGAACTTACGTTAGCAGGGATAAAACTATTAATTATTGATACTACTGACACGGCATCAATTATAAAAATTGATGGTAAAACTTACAAAATAAATAAAAATGAGCTTGAGGTTCTTGAGGGATTGAAAGATATGATAACTAATGCAAAAATAGAAGAAAACTATATTAAATTTACGACTCCCCTCGGCTCTCAGAAGATCTCTTTGGAGCCTTTATGATTCTATCCTTGAACTGGTCCAACTGTTCTGGCAAAAGGAAATATACTCTTTTATTTTCGCCAAATATCCTCGCTCTTAATATATACTTCTTTTCCGCAAGTTGCCTTATAACATACTTAATATATGATATATCCTGAGTTTTCATAAAATACTCCTTAATACTCTGGTCTTTTGCTATTAATCGGAGTATAATGTCTTTTTCTGACAATAATGGCTCTTGTTTTAGTATTTCTAATGTTGCATTAGCAATTTTAGAGTGCAAAGACTTAGCTTTCTCAGGCATTGCTAAAACATATTCATCATTATCCTCTTTTTCCTTCTTCTGAGAAACTTTCCTCTTTTTTACACTTTGTTCCCCTTCTTTACTTTCATTATTCATATTTTCCTTATTTGAAGGTTGACTTTCGCTCATTTCACTAATAGTTCTTTTTAAAAAGCAAAGTATAGGTAGAATAAGATAAGAATAGGAAGAGAATAAGTATATAAAAAGAGAAGAATAAGAAGGTTAAAGGGTAGGATAAGGTATGATTGGGAATGGTAGGCCAGGGCTTTCAGCTATACTCCCCCCATTCCCCCTTTTTTCTCTATATTCCCCCCCAAAATTTCTAACTTCTTTTTCTGGCCTAACGCCAAACCCCTCTCTGTCTGTTTCTCTGCTTTTCTTTTCTAACTTCTCTTTTCTGTCTCTGTTTCTTTTCCTTTCTACTCTCTGACTCTCTTCAACCAGTTTACTCTCTTCTCTTTCTGTCTCAGGCTATCTTACTGCTTTGCATCTATCTCTTTTTCTTTTTTATCTTCTGTTTGCCTGTCTCTGCTTCTCTTTTCTTTCTCTTACTCTTCTCTCTCTTTGCTTGCGCTTTTCTGTTTACTTTCTCTTCTGCTCAGCTGCTTCTTCTCTTTCTTTCTAACTATTCTACTTCACAAATCTCTTCTTCCTAACTGCTCTTTTACTTTCCTCAGTCTTTACTAGCCTTGTCTCTTCTAACCACTTTCTCTTTCTCGACTTACCTTCTCTTTTTTAAGAATCTACATAGGATTCTCTCTGATTTTCTCATCTTGCTCTCTTCTCTTGTGTCTGTGTATCTTTCCAGTCCTTGTTCTGTATCATCTAACCTTCTTGTTCTGTATTTTCTTCGCTCTTGCTCTATATCATCTCTCTAGTTAGATCTGTCTTAGCAGACCTTCCTCATCTAGTTTGTTTCAAACTGTCTAAAGATCTCTAAATTCTAACCATGTCTATCTTCTACTCTCTGCCCTCAAGACGGCAATACCCCCCTTGGGGTATTGCCTATCGCTCAGTATCCCTAAACCTAGAATTTCTAAGAGAGATCTTCTATTCTATAAGGGGCTCCGCCCCTTAAC
>DAHF01000062.1:89084-90147 GCA_002495845.1 Sulfolobus sp. UBA167 | reverse complement strand
AGCCCTGCTAGCTGATACTGAATGAAAATGTTAGTCCCGAAGCTCCCATCAAGTATGCCAGGCACTATGACAGGGACTTTGCGATCATATGCAGCCTTAAGTATTGAGTTATTATCGCTGATCCTTCGTCCGAATTCCCACAAAAGTTCATATCCGCTCCACTCCTTTCTCTCCTTTAAAATTTCAGGAGTGAACTTCCTCACTGTATCCTCCACTATTTTGCCATATGACTCAAATGGAACTAAGATATTCCCTAATCTATGTATGTTCATCTCCTTTAAATCAGAGTCGTTAAGGTCGAACGAACCCTTGTAGTATTTACCCCCCATGCTCCTAGCTATGTCGTGGTCTATTGTTCCTCCTGTTGTAATTACAACATCGAAGAATCCCTTTCTTATCATGTCAGCGAATAGTCCCCTTAAACCGGTCGAAACTAAGTTTGCTGTGAATGATAAGAACTTCAAGTCTGCGTTTTTAGTCATGTCCTGCAGGACCTTTGACGCTTTGTACACAGCTTCTGCAGAGAAACCGTAAATCTTCTCGTAGATTCTCAACGAATCTTTCATCGACTTTAGATCGTCGAGAGATATGTCCTCCACGGGGTTAAGCAGCAGTTCCCTTCTATCTATCATCCCTTTGTCACCCCTATAGGTCTCAGCCTAGCTACTAATCTAGCTATCTTAGCTTCATTCGCGACCTTAGCAACCCTGTCCACATCCTTATATGCTCCCGGTGCTTCCTCTGCTACTACCCTCTTTGTTGCTGCCCTTATCACGATGCCCTTCTCCTCAAGCATCCCAGTAACCGAGTTCGTAGGGTAAGTCCTCACTGCGGCCTCTCTCGACATCCATCTGCCTGCCCCGTGGGGAGCAGTAAACCACGTCCTTCTTCCTTCTGGTATCCCTGCCATCACGTAGCTAGCCGTACCCATGCTCCCTGGTATGAGAACTATTTGACCCGTTTCTCTATGATCCTGAGGGATCTCTGGACTCCCAGGCGGGAATGCCCTAGTAGCGCCCTTCCTGTGGACTATTACCTTCTTTCTCTTGCCTTGGATGTCATA
>DAHF01000062.1:73387-89011 GCA_002495845.1 Sulfolobus sp. UBA167 | reverse complement strand
TTTGACCAAGCGAAGTTGGCAGCTGCAACCATTGCCCTGAAATAGTCTTGAGCTTCCCTGCTGTTAAATGGAACTGCTGCAAGCTCCCTATCTGGTAGATCTATTCCGTATTTTTTAACAGCCCTCTCCATAATTTGTAGGTAATCGCTAGCTACCTGATGACCCAAACCTCTGGATCCGGTGTGAATCATCACGGTTACTTGACCCTCATGAATGCCTATGGACTTGGCTATCCTCTCATCGTAAACTTTGTCTACAACCTGCACTTCAAGGAAGTGGTTCCCTGCACCCAAAGTTCCCAGCTGTGAGTGGCCTCTTTTCTTGGCCACGTTGCTGACCTTCGATGAGTCTGCGAGTTCCCAGCTTCCATGCTGTTCAATGTGACTCATGTCAACGTTCCATCCATAACCATTATCTACGGCCCACCTAACGCCTTCGTCCATTACTTCGTTGAGTTTCTGGTCCGTTAGTTTCACCTTGCCTTCGCTTCCTACACCGCTAGGAACATTATTGTAAATTTCTTCTACTAGATCAACTATTTTATTTTTTACATCTTTATATTCAAGATTAGTTCTCAGTAGCCTAACTCCGCAGTTGATATCATATCCAATCCCTCCGGGACTGATTACTCCTTCCTCATCTATAGAGGTAGCTGCGATACCCCCTATGGGAAATCCATACCCTTGATGACCGTCTGGCAACACGAAAACCGACTCTTGAACGCCTTGCAGGCAAGCAACGTTAGAAGCCTGCTTCAAAGTTAGGTCTTGCTTCATCTTATCAATTAGTACATCGTCTGCAAACACAGTCACGGGGACTTTCATGCATTCCTGAAAGCCTTTGTCTATGCTCCACTCATAAGCGTTAACTCTAGATACATTGACCTGCATTACGATCCATAGTTTATTAAAGCCGTTCAACTAATAAAGGTATAGTAGATGAAGACTGTGGCGGACAATGAACTGTGATTGGAAAAGACCTTTTTACTGATACGCCATTTCATGTTTATTTCATTTTATTATAATTTGGTAAGAAACATACAATAAGAAATTATTTGGATGTTAGTATTAAATATGTATATATAATTACTACAATTACATGATATATTGATAAAATTTTTATATCTTTTTCTCTGCCTTCTTATTCTTAATTTCAATAGCCTCTTTATATTTCTTTAGAACCTCCTCCACTCCGTCGCCAATACAGTCCTTATCGCTGAGCTCCAAGACCTCCTTGAAGAACTTATAAGCACATCCTTTACTATGAAAGAAGAGCTTCTTTCCTGCTAAGGTTAAGATAATACCCTGGCCTTCTTTAAATGGACGACCACATGTGTTACACTCGAAATAATTTGCCATGTTGTGCAACGTTGATTTTATAATTTTAAAAATAACGGTAAATGTTGCTATTAATTTCACGTGATTACTGATGCATCAAGATTTAGATAACAGAATACAGACTCTTCTAAGACAAAAGAATTGGCCCACTCTCACAAAAATACAAGAGATGTCATTTTCGAGCATTTCGACAGGAAAGAACACTTTGATAATAGCACCTACGGGTTACGGAAAGACGGAGGCAGCTATCCTACCTCTCTTGAACCAGATGATAAACAACGAAGTCAAACCCGTTGCTGTAATTTACATAACCCCTTTGAAAGCGTTAATTAACGACATTTCACTCAGGATAGATTGGTGGGCGTCAAAGCTTGGCTTTCTGGTCAATAGGAAACATGGAGAGGTTCCTCAAAAAGAGAAGAACTTGAGGCTCAAACATGCACCTCACATCCTCGTAACTACACCAGAAGGATTGGAAATAGACATGGACTGGGCAACAAAGTTCAGGGACTTCTACAAGAACGTTAAGTGGGTCATTGTGGACGAAGTCCATGAGCTGATAAACTCGAAAAGAGGTTCACAGCTTGCCCTGCTTCTGGAGAGGCTTAAGAGATTTTCAGGATACGACTTCCAGAGAATAGGGCTTTCCGCGACTGTAAGTAGCGAAAAGGTAGTATCAGATTTCCTTTTCGGTTCGTCAAGTAGAGAAAGTGCTGTAATAAAGCTTGAAGGAAAAAGAGACTTTGAAATAAAAATAAGGAAAATAACAAATGGGTCATGGGAAGACGCTGCAAGCTCTCTAGTGAGCTCGATAGAGCCACCGTCGCTCATCTTCACCAACTCAAGGTTTTCCACGGAAAGGTTACACGAGGAGCTTGAAAAATTAGGGCAGAAGAACGTATTCGTACATCACTCATCGATCTCTAGAGATATAAAGGATATGGTAGAGGAAAAGTTGAGAAGAAACGAGAGTAGCGCAGTAATCTGCACTAAGACCCTTGAACTGGGAATCCACATAGGCGAAATAAGGAAGGTAATAATGTTCAGACCTCCCCCCTCAGTTTCTTCCTTTCTCCAAAGGTTAGGAAGAAGCGGTCACTCTGTGACTGGAACGCCAAAGGGAGAAATAATATCCATGTTGGACTACGATATTCTGGAGTCGTTAGCCCTATACGAAATGGCAAAACATGGTAAAATAGAGAAGCCCCTAGTCGACGATTCGCTCGACGTTGTTGCAAGGGAACTCTTGGGCCATCTTCTACAAAGCCAGGAAACAACTGCTGAAGAGTTCTATTCGATAGTGAAAGGCGCGAATGCCTTCTCTAAGGTGAAGTTCAGCACTTTCCTTGAAATGGTGAAATGTTTAGAAAACAACGGACTTGTCAAAAGGGAAGGAGAGAAGATAAAACTTGGATCTAACTTCTTCAGAATATGGCGTTTCAATAGGGAGTTCAAGAGTATATGGTGTAAAGACTTCTCAGAGTTCTTCTCGTTGATAAATAACAACGACACCTTTTCCCTTAGGTTTGAAGGAAAAGTGATAGGAGAGATAGATGCAGTTTACGTTTACAAACACATCAGAGTGAACGATATCATAAGAATAAGCGGAAGGCTTTGGAAGGTTACCAGAATAAATATCAACAAAATGAGCCTAGACGTAATTCCAGAGAACAGCAGAAAGGGTGAAATACCCATATGGCGCGGGGAGAACATTTCGAAGTCTTACTTGATAGCTAAAGGAGAATCAATGTTGTTGAAGAGAGGTGACATAGAGAAAGAGAAGGAAATTCTGGACCGTGATGCCTATGATACTATCAAGGAAATGTTGCAGTTTTACAGAGATAGAGGTCTCCCGTTCCCGAGCGACTCCACAATTATCGTAGAGAAAAGGGACGATGAATGGATATATTCAACCATAATGGACGAGAAGATAGCCAACACTATATCTCATATGATGCTTTACTTGACAACGAAGAGGTATACTCTGAGTACTTACTCCAGGGCTTCAATATACGGTTTCTCCATAAAGGGAACACCAGTTAACTTGCTTGAGGAACTAAAGGGAATTGACGATGAAAAGTTAAAGGCTCTAATAAAGAAGTCAGTCCTCAGGTCTTCCTTATTTATTGCAACAATGAAAGAGATCCAACCATCTTTCGGGAAGCTCGGAAGGAAAATAGACCCTAATAAGGACAAGTTCATAGTCGCTGAGGCACTCAGACAAACGGTGAAGAAATACTTCTCCATAAAGGGTACATTGAGCTTCATCCACAAAATAAGGGATGGGAAAATAACTATCGTCCAATATAATGGAGAGACTCCTTTAGGCGATGCGGTACTCTCTCACATATCTATAAGACCTTGGCTAGTCGACATAGTTGAGAGCATCTATGAAGCCATGAAAGGAGGAGCTTATACTGCTTCAGAACTCTCAGAGGTTCTAGGAATACCATTGAAGAGCCTCGAAAACAAGCTCAAACAGTTAAGGAAAATGAAGGATAAACATAAGGTGTCTTCCTTTATTGACGTCGACAACAAGGAAGTAAGGTGGGTCCTAATTGAGGATTTCCAAAGCATAGTAAGTTCCGATGACTACTTCACTTCTTTCACTCCTTCAAACGTAGATGAGACTTTCATAGCTACCATTAAGTCAGCTGAGAGGGATTCCCAAGTAGAGCTCATATTTAAACCTAAGGACGTCATAGAGAACCCCGACGAAATAAGGAGAAGGATACCGTTTGAGGAAATAGGAGAGCTAAAGGTAATGGATATGAATGACATGTCTTATTCCACTCCGTTAAAGTTCTATGGCATAAGTAGAAACGTAGTACCTTATATACTGCTGAATGCTACAACTTACATACAGAGCGTTAAATTCTCCTAGTGATGAATGCGCTATTAATTGAAAGATGAAATAGGCTCGTGTTTCTGAGTAAGTTTTTTAAATCATGCTTTAATCTCATTCTAGAACTATAATGGACAAGAAACCAAACGAAGTCTTAGTAAGCATGAAAAACGTAGAAGACTATGTACTAGAAGTTATAACTCTTTTAAACCAAGGTGCACAGGAAGTGGACATAAAGGGAGTGGGCAGGGATATAAGCAAAGCTGTAGATGTCTTCAACATGATAAAGGACAAGCTAGAAAATGGAGTAGAGCTAGGCTCAGTCTCGATAGGTAGCGAGAGCAGAGACAAAAAAAGGTTGTCTTTCATTTTGTTAAGAGTTAAGAAGGTTTACTGAGCTCTTTATTTCCTTATATATGTCGAGGACTACCGTTGATGGGTCTAACTGTCCGCTTGAGATCAAATCTATTCTGCTTAACAAGTCAGAGGTCCTTTTCTCCGATACCAAGTCCTTAAATTTAGAGTCCAGAAATTCGAACACGTTAATCCCTTTCTTCGTTGCTACCAGAAGGTATCTCTTTTTGCTGGAAATAACATACCCGTGCCTGAGAACGGAGTCCAACGTCTTTGAGTAGGTGCTGGGTCTTCCTATTCCTTTCTCCTTCATCATGAGAATTAAGTCGGCTTGGGACAGCAATCTAGAGTAGGAACCGCGCTTAATTTCATACGATGGCTTCTTCTCGCCTTCTGTGAGGTCTACAGTTCTAACGTCATATATCTTGCTGAAGCCTCCCTCTGCAGATGTAGTCAAAGTTACTTTTTCTTCACCTTCTGAATGGACTATCCTGAAATCACACCTCTTTCCTATAGCGTTCCGCATCTGGCTCGCCATGAAGCGTCTGAATATGAGATCATAGATCAGGAAGTGGAACTTGGTGAATTTTATAAAGTATGCGTAGGGGTTGTCTTCGACCTCTTGCTTCAGCTCGTCCATGGAAACTGGTTTAGTGGGTCTTATAGCCTCATGTGTACCCTCCTGGCCCCACGACCTGCCTGAAAATTCGCCATCGAGAGCTATCTTCTTGAGGTAAGCCTTGGCCACCTCTATTCCACTTGGGGAAACGTGGACGCTTTCGGTCCTGTGATAGGTTATGAGACCTGCTTCGAACAAATCTTGTGCTATCTTCATCACTGCCGATGCCGGTAACTTGAACCTCTGGTTTGCCTCGACTAACAAGGTTTCCGTTGTGAAAGGTGGCAACGGAGAGATAACGACGGTGTCCTCCTTGTCCTTTAAGACCTTTATAGTCTCGTTCATTTTTACGAACTCTTTGGCTTTGTTTTTCTCTTTATAGAAACGCCTCATTATGTACTTGCCATCTATATTGGCATAGACTAAGTAGCCCATGTTTGCCTTGTAGTCCTTTGTGGTGTTCGCTATCCACCCAAGGACAGGAGTTTGCACCCTTCCGGCTCCATAATTAAATCCGTTAAACCTTGCCTTCAGTATCGTGCTCAGTTCGAAGCCAATCCATCTGTCCTCTATTCGCCTCGCTACTTGGGCCTTCACAGTATTTACGTCAATCGTGGAAGGGCTCCTTATAGCGCTCAGGACGCCGTTCTTCGTAACTTCGTGATATTTTATCCTTTTTATGTTTGAGTTAAATGGAGATACGAAAGAAGCTACGTCAAATCCTATCTTTTCTCCTTCTATATCTGGATCTGTAGCTATCAGTATCTGATCCACTTCCATAGCTAACTTTCGCATAGCCTCAACAGTGCTCTCCGTACTGGATATATCCGTTGATCCACAGTAAGGACAGACCTCGGAATCCTCTGAGAACGTCCTCTTACAGTTATAACAACGCTTAATCTTGGAGAAGAACGCCTCTGTGTTTCCGTCCTCTTTGACTTCGACTCCATAATATCCAACGCTGTCCAAGGTGAGGTCTGTTATATGACCTCTGGTTGCCATTATGTCAAGCAAATTTACCTTGTTTCCGTCGACCACTATCGTCTCATAGACTGGCACACCACCAATTATCCTCATAGATGGGCGTCCGAACATCCTAGCTATAGTCTTAGCCTTTGTAGGAGACTCGACTATCATTAAGCTAGTAACGACATCAAGCTTCTTCGTTTCTCCGCCAGGCTTCCTACAAGAATCGAGCTTTTCTATTGTCTCTTCCATGTTGAGAGAAGAGACGTCTTGAAAGTGGAACTCTCCTACCATGCTCCTAAGCCTTTTTTCCAGCATGTCCAACAGTTCCTTATCGTCGCTTAGGACAACAGACAATCCGAGCGTAAGGCCTCCGTTATATAACCTGCTAGACCTACCTGAACCTTGGAGATATGTAGTAACGTCTGGAAACTCAATGAAGAACCCCTTGTTTTCGCCTACTATCACTAGACCCGACGTCACGATTTTAGAGGACATGCTCGACCTTATCTTTGAGACAACCTCGTCCTTATATTTCAAGACAGTCTCCGCCACTACCTTTAATTTGTCACCTTGCACCTCTTGTTTCTTTAAAAGCGAGATCTTTATTGCTTGGGCCTCTGATATGGAAAGGCTCATTACTTTCCTCTCAAATTCGTGGTCGTTTAACCCTACTGCTTTCATTACTTTCAAAAGTGTAAAAGGATTTAGAAGCGCAGTTTCTAGAGATATCTTTATCTTTGGCACACCGTAAAACAAGACATACTTTATTTTAGTCGGTTCATCTATTCCCCTAACAGCTACACCATAGTACGAGGCCGAACCTATAATTACGTCAGTCTCCCCCCTGCTCAACTTCTCCATGAACTTCCTTCCGCTTATCGCTACGTCAACCCTGAGCCCATACTCCTCTACCCTTTCTTTCAATTCGTTTATCATCTTCTTACCGTAGTCTCTCGAGACTAAGATCAACCCGCCTGGTCCCAGTTTATGTAATATAGAAATGTCTAAATCTCCCTTAGCGTCTATTATGTTCCTAGAGTACATCTGGACGCTGGAAGGTTCAAAGCCTGTAAGGAACTTCACAGCTTGCTGTTTAAGCCCTTTTGGTCTGAGGGTAGCACTTGAGATAACTAACTGCGAATAAATCCCCCTGTAGGAGATGAGACTCGCCTCTAGCTCCCTTATTCTCTTTTTCAGAAAATCCTCGTCGGGAGTTCCCGATACGTTGATGAGGTATTTCTTAAGTCTCACCAGCTTAAGGGCGTTCTCATAGGCTAGGTCAGGTATACCCAGAAGTTTTACCAAGAAATCTGTTGTCTTACCGCTCTTTATTATAGCATCAGCGTCGTCAACTGCAACTAAGTCTGTCTTCATTCCTCCTAATTCGTCCTTATGCTTGCTCAGATAATTAGTTGTTATCACGCTTACCTTGCCCTCATCTAACGCACCACAGCTCACGTCACCTCCAAATTCCCTTATCTTTTTGCACGTCTGATCCACGAGGGACTTAGTCGGAACTATATAAACTACGTTCCTGCCTAGGTAAGTAGAATATAATGATATTGTAGTAGATTTGCCTAGACCAGTAGGCGCTGACATGGTGAAGTTCTCTCCATCAATAAGACGCCTCAACCAGAGCTTCTGCAACGACCACGGTTCAGATTTTACAATCTTCTTAAAATAATTTATAATTTCCTCATAATTTTCTATTTTGTAATATATATTCCAATAATTCTTAAGAGAATTATTAGAAACTAAAAGATTATAGATAGCCTTGACCCTCTCCGAATGAGAGACTGAAGACAGACCTATTCCTTCCTCCTTAAGGCATCTGGAACAAGGCATTGAAAGAAGGGCTCTCTCGGCTTCTAAATTACCGTTGCAGTTTGGACAAGCAGCAGTATACACTACTTTCAGCATTTCAAAATTATTGCTCTCTCAAACCAACCCTTTTAAGTTGTCCGACCAGATGATACGCAAATCAGGATAACTTTTTTAATTAGACCTAACCTCTTTCTAAAGGCGAATAGGTGAAATACAAATGAGTAGCGCAGCTCCAACTCCAAGTAATGTAGTATTAATAGGTAAGAAACCCGTAATGAACTACGTCTTGGCAGCCCTGACTCTTTTAAACCAGGGTGTCAGCGAGATTGTAATAAAGGCAAGAGGGAGAGCTATCAGCAAGGCAGTTGATACAGTAGAGATAGTAAGGAACAGATTCCTCCCAGACAAAATAGAGGTTAGAGAGATCAAGATAGGCAGCCAAGTTGTTACCAGCCAGGACGGCAGGCAGTCTAGGGTATCTACCATAGAGATAGGAATAAGGAAAAAGGCATAACAATAAAAAGTTTAGCTAGTTTTTTAGACGGCATTTTCTTTAGAAGACCACTACACTTAATATGGTTGTAACAATTGATATTTTTAGATCAACATGAGTCAACCTACTTTTAAGGTAGAATTTGATGGTAAAGCTAAGGTAGGACAAGTAATGGGAAATCTCCAAGCATTATCCCTTAAACCTGAGGACTTTTCAAGCCCTATAGCTCTACAGATGGCTCTTTCGAAGCTCTATAACGACTTGATGAAGAGCCTCACGGAGAAACCTCAGCCTCACTATGTCGCAGACGTTAGATTCTCAGACTCTATGGGAAATCCCGTAAACTTGGCCGTTGATTTTGGAAACAACCTTCCTCCAATGAGCAAACAAGAAGTCAAGGTAAAAATAACTATTGAGTTCTATGACGAAGAGTAGCCCTCCTCTTTATATAATCATAACCCACATCTAGCAAAACGAACTCGGTGAAGTCAACAAGCCTATATGATGATCCTCTAGCATGTTCGATCAATCCTATCTTTCTAAGATATAGTATAATGTTTTTGCTTACTTTTTTTGANNGAGAAGTAAGGATAGAGCGTGGCCATGGCTTCGATGAAGGAAAACTCTTGAAGCCTGAACTTAGAGAAAAGTAGGTAATACGCTATTATTTCCCTTTTCTTTAGCCATCTCATTTTCATCAGCCTGGTTTCACATCACTCGTCAGACCTTACAAGGTTCAAACATTTATTGATAGTCCTCTAAAATGATATAAATGCCTTATGTAGACAATAGCCTGTCTGTATGCAGAGTTGGTCATTACAGCGACCTAAGGATAGGAAATATAATAGTCACCTTGCCTTCGGTGATCAAAAGCGAAGGAAGGAACATCACAGTCCCGCCATTGACAGTAATAGGAAAGAACTGCGATGAAAGAATAGACACGTTAGCTTGGGTAGATGGAATAGCGATCTCTGAGGGGCTAAAGGTCAATCTAAGACGTAGCGAAAAACAGAGGAAAATAAAACTGAACATTGAGGTCACATCTCCGAACGTGCACACCGCATATACCCTGAAAAGCCTCATGGATGGAAAGGAGGTCACAATATACGAGAACTATGAGAAAGATAGATTAATAGAAATCCTAAGAAGCGGAAACCATGTCCTTGTAGGAATTGACAAGGAAAGTAAAAGCGTGGAAATCTTCTGTAACGATGTGCTGATTAAAGCCTTTGGCTACTCTTTATTTTACTATATCCCCTTACCTTAATCGTCTAGAGAGTCTAAAATGTCAACGCTCTTCCTTTTTCTTGACTGGTATTCCTCAGAGGTTCCCTTAACGATTACCTCGTAAAGTAACGCTTTCTTTCCTTCCCTAGACCTAAGCAATCTACCTAGACGCTGAATGAACTGTCTCCTAGAGCTTGTCCCCGCCACTATTATCCCAACGTTAGCGTCTGGGATGTCCAACCCCTCGTCGCCTACCGTAGTCAACACGAGAACCCCTGATGGGGAAGACTTGAAGTTATTTACTATTTCTTCCCTCTCTTTGTGAGGTGTCTTTCCAGTTAGAAGTAGAGCATTACAATTGCGAGCTATCCTCTCTGCTTGATCTACGTATTGAGTGAAGACCAGAATCTTCTTGTCTTGATTTTCTTCTACTATTTCCTGAACTTTTTTTAACTTATTTTCAGATAAATTTATCACTTTCTTTAGCTCAGAGTATATCTTCATGGCATTCGTTGCATTAGGATCTCCCTTTTTCACGTTCTTTATAAGATCCATTACTGACCTACCCTTTGAGAAAGCTCTGAATCGCTTTAAAAGTTCGAAATACTTCTTCTTCTCAGATGGAGTTAGGTCCACCTTCACCTGAATTAATTCGTAAGGGGCAAGGTACCCCTTTGCTATGAGCTCAGAGGCTTCCCTGGAATAGACTACTCCTCCCATCATAGAGAAGAGAAATTCATGTTTTCCATCCTCCCTGTAAGGCGTTGCGGACAGACCCAGCTTGTATTGGGTTAAACAGTTTTCCGCTATAATTCTAAACTTATCAGCAGGCAAATGATGAGCTTCGTCTATTATCAAAAGACCGAATTTATTCCACAACTCCTTAATGTGACGAAAGGCAGTCTGATACGTAGTTATCGTTATATCTTCTATCCTCTTTTCCTTAGAATAGAACAGCCCGACGTTCCTTGTGGTCGAGAAATTCAGCATTGCCTCCTTCCATTGCAAGAGTTGCTCCTTCGTGAACGAAACCACTAACGTTGGAACCCTAGCCTCTGCCATCGCTGCAACTCCTATTATAGTCTTTCCGCTACCAGTAGGTAGTGAAATCACTCCCCTCATCCCCTTTTCCTTCCATGCCTCTATTGCCTCAACTTGATAAGTCCTAAGTTGGCCAGTAAAATTAACTTGTATATTTCTTACTGAGTCTATCTCCTTAATTACCAATCCGTTCTCTTCTAGAAGTTTCTTAATAGCAAAATACATGAAAGGTCTAACTACGAAGACCTTCGAGTACCTATCATAAGATAGGGCATGGGGTGAAATCCTACCCTTAAATATGTCTGCTAAATAGACGTGAGGCTTTAGTATTAATTTATCTCCTTTTACTAAAAATTCGGCATCATAGGGATAAATGCTCTCTGATATTTTCGACCTCTCTTGTTCAGTCAATGGAACCCTCACTTCGTCGAGCAAGGAAAATATGTCGTCTGGTTTGACCCTATTTTGAACGGCCCTCTCGGAATCTATGGCAAACTGGTAACAAGACCCAGACTTGCCTAAAAACCTGGAAAACTTCAGCAAGTCATTGAACGTTGATTTATCTACCTTCTGCTCTATACAGAAAGTCTTCAAGATCACCTCCTATCACTTCGACATAAACTGCTGAAACGGAGTTAGATAATGTATTACAGAAATCGACGTAATTATTAATTTCGTATATAAAATAGGTAATATCCTCTTTGTTTTTGAAGACCCCTATCCTTGGAAGGTCAGCGTTTTCTGCGGACATGAGGAGAAAGGAGGAAATCGTTTCCTCGAAAGGGTTTACTTTAAAGATCAGACCTTTGCCGTCGCTCAGAGTTACCCCTATGAACTCCTTTCCCAGCTCCTGGGCCTCTGCAATTCCCAGGAACAGGGATTCTCTAAGCCCTGGGAGATCACATTTCTCTATCAGTTCCTTTAACAGCACTAGAACCCTTATATTCTCCTATTTTTATGTGTAGCTATGAGCAAAGGTATATTGCTCATTTCGACAGTGTCCTCGGAGGAGGATGCCGAAAAAATAGCCAGACACTTAGTAGAGGGAAGATTCGCCGCATGCGTTAACATAGTCCCTAAAATAACGTCATTTTACTTTTGGCAAGGAAAGCTACAGAAGGACTCCGAGCTTTTGCTCCTGATTAAAACTACAAAGGACATGGAAGAGACGTTAATTAATGAAGTGAAGCGAATACATCCCTACCAAACCCCTGAAGTTCTCTCCTTCGATGTCGAAAATGGACTAGAAGAATATATTAATTGGATGGAGGCAAATGTGTCTCATGAAAGTCGAGGTAAATGACGATTTGATAGAAAAACTGGAGAGACTTGCACTGATCACCTTAAACGAGAAAGAAAGGGAAAGGGTAAAAAATGACGTGAAGCAAATACTCCAGTTCTTTGACAAAATCAATGAAGCTAACTTGGAAGACGTAGAACCGCTCTTCCATCCTCTATCTATGGGGAAGCTGAGAAAGGACGAGCCTTCCCAAGGTTTGGATAGAGATGAAGCACTCAAGAACGTTAAGAGAAAGGATAACGGATACATAGTAGGCCCTAGGACTTACGGTGAATGATATGAGCTTCACCTCTAAATTCTTAAAAGGAGAAATAGGCCCAGACGACTATGTAGGTAAAACCTTTGATTTAATTAAAAAGAAGGACAGCGAAATAAGGGCTTTCATCACGTTGAGGAAAGAGGAAGAAGTACTTCAGGAGGTGAAAGAGAGAATAAAGCAAGGAGGGAAGTTGGCGGGAGTCCTCTTAGCTGTCAAAGACAACATCTCAACTGCAGGGATAAGGACTACCTGCGCCTCAAGGATGCTGGAGGACTACGTACCCCCTTATAATGCTACCGTGATAAACAAGGTCTTGAAGGAAGGCGCTGTCATAATCGGAAAAACCAACATGGATGAGTTCGCCATGGGCTCGACTACGGAAACCAGCTACTTCGGTCCTACTAGGAACCCATGGAACTTGGAGAGGACTCCCGGTGGCTCTTCAGGCGGAAGCGCGGCCTCGATAGCTGCAGGTTACGTTAACTTGGCTCTGGGAAGCGACACAGGTGGATCCATAAGGGCTCCTGCGTCGTTCAACGGAGTGTACGGACTGAAACCTTCGTATGGGACTGTTAGCAGGTTCGGTCTAGTTGCCTATGCTAATAGCTTAGAACAAATAGGACCAATAGCTGGAAACGCAGAGCACCTCTCTACGCTCTTTTCCATAATAGCGGGAGAGGATCCCAAGGACGCTACTACGATAAACTATTCTGCAGAGGAGACAGCCCCCATCCCATTAAAGGGATTGAGAGTAGGAGTAATAAGCAACATAATGGAGTCTTCAGATAAAGAGATTGTTTCTAGCATTAAGAACGCAATAAACAAGATGAGCGATGAAGGGGCTATAATAGAGGAAACAGAGCTAAAGAACGTAGAATTGGCTCTACCTTCATATTATGTCATAGCTATGTCAGAGGCAAGCTCTAACTTAGCTAGATTTGACGGAGTAAGATATGGTTTTTCAAGATACAGTGAAGGAAATTGGAAAGAGACCTTCTCTAAGAATAGAGGAGAAGGCTTCGGCTTGGAGGTAAAAAGGAGAATACTGTTAGGTAGCTTCATATTGAGTGCAGGATATTACGACCAATACTATATCAGAGCGTTAAAAGCAAGGAATCTAATAAAGAGAAACATGGATTCTCTGTTCTCTAAATACGACATATTAGTCTCCCCCACGATGCCAGTGCTTCCCCCAAAAATAGGGGAAGTGATAGATGACCCGATAAAGATGTACGCAATAGACCTGAACACTGTTTTGGCAAACTTAACCGCAATACCTGCTATTTCTTTACCAGTTGGCTTCGCCTCAGGTTTGCCCGTAGGAATGCAGATAATGGGAAGGTATCTCAGCGACACTTTCCTGCTCGGCATCTCCAGATTTATGGAGCAGTTAACGGGACTTCACGACCTAGTAGCATGAGCAGGTTTTTTATCGCAAGTTGAGAACATTCATTGATACACTTGGAACAAGGAGAGCTCAAAATAGATGTAATGAGCAAGATTTTCAAGGAACTAGAGAAGGAAAAATACCACATAATCGGAGGGCATAGTGCATATAAGAAGTGTCACTGGACCCATGAGTATCTGGTGACTGGCAGGTCTTGCTACAAGGGCAAGTTCTACGGAATTGAGAGCCACAGATGTGTGCAGATGACTCCCGTCGCTGCTTGGTGTTGGTTCAGATGTGTCCACTGTTGGAGGCTGGAACCAGAAGATATAGGGCTTGACTGGGACGACACTAAAATGCAAGGGTTCGACGACCCTGAGTTCATAGCTGAAAGGAGTATAGAGGAGCATAAAAGGGCCGTGTCAGGATATTACGGAAGGGAGGGGACGAAGCCTGAAAGGGTGAAGGACGCCTCCAACCCCAAGCACGTTGCAATAAGCCTGACCGGTGAACCTACTTTATATGAAAAGCTCGGAGACTTGATAAAGGAATACCACAGAAGGGGTATGACTACGTTTCTAGTAACGAGCGGAGTGAGGCCTGATGTACTTGCGTCGCTCGAAGAGGAACCAACTCAGCTTTTCGTGTCTCTCCAAGCCCCGAACGAACTGAAGCATAAGATGATAAACAGGGCTGTAGTCCCCAACTCATGGAATCTAGTAATGAGAACCTTACAGATGTTGCCGAGTTTCAGCAGTCCAACAGTTCTAAGGCTAACGCTAATCAAGGGTATGAACATGTCAGATAAGGACATAGAGGAATTTTCCAAGTTGATCGAGATCTCTAGACCTACTTACATAGAGGCAAAGGCATACATGCATGTTGGACCTTCCACGTATAGACTTTCCCGCGACGCAATGCCTAGACATCAAGAGATAAGGGAGTTCTCCAGAAAGCTCGAGAAAGCCACAGGATATCACATACTCTCAGAACATGCACCAAGCAGAATAGTCCTTCTAAGCCAATTGGACAGGCCTATCCAGATAGGTAATGCTTGGAACGAAAAATGGGACTGGTCCACAAAGGACATAGATGATGACATCAACGGAGAATATAAAGAAGCTGAAAAAGGTTGTACTGAGGAATGAACTCTAAAGAAATTGATATAGCTTGCACTTTAGCTAAGATCGTTTCTTTCTCAAAAGACAAAGAATGCGTCACGCAGTCTGAAATATCCAAGCTACTAGATATATCGCAGCAATCGGTATCGAGAAAGTTAAACGAGCTGGAAGAAATGAAACTCATCAGCAAGTCTGAGACTAAGAACGGAGCGAGCATAAGCCTCACTAATGAGGGAGAAGCATTGCTCCTGCAATGCTTGGAGATGATCAAGGAAGCAATAGAAACTAAGAGGGAACTCAGGTTTAAGGGTAAGGTAGTCTCTGGCTTGGGAGAAGGAAAGATTTTCCTGTCAATAAAGTACTATGAGGAAGAGATCTCGAGGAGAATGGGTTTCGTACCGTATCCTGGGACATTAAACCTTAACCTCTATGATAAGAGATCTATAGAAAATAGGATAATATTGGATTCAAGTAGAGGCATATTGATACCTGAGCATAAGTTCGAGGATAGAGTGCTCGGTGCAGTGAAGATGTTCCCAGCAACCGTGAATGGAATAGAAGCAGCTGTAATAATACCACTTAGGACAGTGCATCCTAAGAGCGTCATCGAGCTGATTTCTCCCTTCTCGATAAGGGAGAAGCTAAAGCTAAAGGACGGAGACGAAGTAGAAGTAATAGTAATGGCTTGACAGGGGACACAAGTCTGTTTCCTGCCAAAGAAGCATGGGTCTATTTACGTCTTTTGACAGTTTCTCTTCCACATTGTGTTAGCTACTCTCTTTCTACTCTGTTTTCCCAACGTCTTTGCAATACCTTGAAACTATTTCCTTGATTATCTGGCTAGAACT
>DAHF01000062.1:70987-73254 GCA_002495845.1 Sulfolobus sp. UBA167 | reverse complement strand
AGGAAGTCCTTGCTGTCTCCAAGGAAAGCGTCGTGGACATAACGTATGCCCTTTATAACAGCTAACCTCGTGTTCTCGTCATTGATTGGCTTTCTTCCCTTTACCTTTTCCGAGTTCTCGTCCCTGGCTACAGACACGAAAACGCGGCCATATTTCGAAGCCTCCTTGAGGAACTCTATGTGACCAGGGTGCAACAAGTCGAACGTCCCTCCTACGAAAACTTTCTTAGAGACCTCGGATTCTTCCTTTCCTGTCAGGAAATTTATGGAGTCCAACAGACCTTCAGCGTAAACTACGTCCACCAATGACGTGACCAAGTCTCCCTTTTGTAGGTAGTATTCTGCGTCCTCGGTGTACTGTCTGGCTAACTCGACTACTTTACTAAAAGACCCCATGTCCTCTATCTTAGACAACCTTTCCTTCATCCCACCGATGTACTTTAAAACGCGGGACTTTACTTCGTTGTCATCCATTTCAAAGCATCAGCCTCCATATAATGTAAGTTAGAAGGAAATATGAGTATGTGTGGCGGTTTGCCGAAATCGTATTTCTTAGCTTCGCCTAAACTCAAGCTCACTATATCCTCATCTTCACAGCCTAGTCTTGACCCAACAACTATGATGTCGTCCTCCTTTATTACGCTCTCTTTTTTCATGTCCTCCATCTTAAAAAGCAACGACACGGCTTCATTGGGGGTCATGAATTTACCGTCTTTTATATCTAAATATAAAACTGTATGCATTCCCAGAGATCTATTGGATTTTATAACAGAGTAAGGTGCAGTATCTATTAACCCATAGTTGGGATAGACTACAGTCACGGATTTCCCAAACTTATACGAGGATAACATGGACTTCGAGATGAGGTAGCAATGAACTGAGACTCCTGGGACTACGAGAACCTTCACACCTGCCTTTCTAGCTTCGATAGCCATCGAAACGTGGGTCGTTGCTATCATTGGATCTCCAACAGTAGCTATGGCGACAGCTTTGTCCTTAGCCATGCCTATGACTTCAGAGCTCCTGTTCTCCAGTAGATCCCTATTAGCTTCAATTACTCTACCCGACGCAAGAGATCTTATGTAGTCCGGGGATATGTCGCATGAGAGCGAAGTGTAAGTGTCGTATATCACTACATCAGCCCTCCTTATAATGTCCTGAGCTATGTTAGTCATCAAAGACCTAGAAAGACCCATACCTATAAAGTAAAGTTCTCCCATATCTATAGTTACGATCACCTCGTCTAAAGGTTGTCCTAGATGATAGAGATTGCCAAGTCCTTGTTTATAGAGAGTGACCTACCAGTGCTTTACCTGAAAGACATAGACGGAGTAGTGATGTCAGACGTCCATATAGGCTACGAACAAGACATGGCTAGAAAGGGAATATATATACCGAAAGTGCAGAAAAAGAGGTTCCTCTCGATCTACGAGAAGAGCATAAACACCTTTAAGGTAAGGAAGGTCATAATCAACGGAGACTTCAAGCACAGCTTCGAAAAACTTACGAGACAGGAAAACGAAGAGCTCTCGGAGATATTCAAGAGGACTAGGGACGACGGTATAGAGGTTAAAGTCGTGAAAGGAAACCATGATAATTTCATTTCTTTAGTTACCGAGAAGTTCGATAACGTAGAACTTCTAGAGGACATGAAGGTTAACGATATAATGATCACTCATGGCCACAAGAACGTCGAAAAGAGGGATGGAACGACTTACATCCTAGGCCATGAGCACCCTAGGTTATCAGTTAGGGACAAGATAGGCTATGTGAAGAGGTTCCAAGTCTTCCTTAAAGTTCCAGTGAGGGAATCCTCTTCTAACATAATAGTCTTGCCTTCAGTAGGGACTTACCAGGCAGGAAACGACGTCACAATACTCCATTCTGGCTACATGAGTCCGCTTATAAGGAATCACGGCTCACTTGAAAACGCTAAGCCCTACGTCATAATTGAAGGGGAGGGTATAATGGAGTTTCCCGAGCTGAGGCTTTTAAGGAAGATCCTTATTTAAATAGGGGTTTATAAAGGTCTATGCTAAACATATAAAAAGGTGGTTATAATAGCAGATTCAAACATCCAGTATAAGGCTGTAATAAACATAGAGAACATAGTTGCCACTGTCACCTTAGATCAGAACTTAGACCTCTACGCAATGGAGAGGAGTATTCCCAACATAGAGTACGACCCAGATCAGTTCCCCGGTTTAATATTCAGGCTAGAGCAACCCAAAGTTACATCGTTAATTTTCAAATCGGGGAAAATGGTGG
>DAHF01000062.1:54615-70953 GCA_002495845.1 Sulfolobus sp. UBA167 | reverse complement strand
AGAACTTTGAGAAGGTATAGCATAAGGATAATTGGAAAACCTAAAATACAGATACAGAACATCGTAGCGTCCGCAAACCTTCATGTACATGTAAACTTAGACAAGGCCGCGTTCCTCCTTGAAAATAACATGTATGAGCCCGAGCAATTCCCAGGCTTGATATTCCGAATGGATGAGCCGAAAGTAGTTCTCTTGATATTTAGCAGCGGAAAAATGGTAATAACAGGAGCTAAGAGAGAAGATGAAGTCTACAAGGCGGTAAAGAGGATCTTCGAGAAGCTAAATGAGCTGGAATGCATAAGCGCAGTAGAGGAGGAAGAGGAACTAGAGCTGTAATAACTTTAATAGGCCATCAATTATTTCATTACTTTTCTTAAGTTTCACATCCATCCTACATTTTTTGGCTTTATTTGTTATAAACTCTACAAAACTGCTCTCAAAGGTGGATGAGGATAGAAGCCCTCCAAAGTAGTACAGAGAGCTCTGTCCAGAAGACCTTAGGGCGGACTTGATCGCCTCCCACTCTTCGTTTAGTCCTTTGTAGAGAATATACTTGGCTTGATCGTCTTTATCTACACAGGAAAACAGCTTGCCCGAGAACGATGCTATTATGTCCTGGTTACAGGAGTTTTCGTATAGAAACTTGACTAGTTCGTCCTCATTTTTAAAGCCTGAGTTGAACAGGATGCAACTCTTCCTCATCATTCCCTGAAATTGATATAGAACTGCCCTTAGGTATTCCCTCCCGAAATAGAAGCCCGAGCATGGATCCCCTACTAGCCACCCCCTGTCGCCTTTTATTACCCTCCTTTTCCCGTCAAAGCAGTAAACTATGCTACCAGTCCCTAGAATTGCAGAACATCCCGTGTACGCGTTTGAGAGAAGCACCACGTGGGCGTCGTGCTCTATGGTTACCTTAGAAGCATATTTTCTCAATCTGCTTCTCAAAGTGGCTCTAGCCTTACGTAGGTTCTCCTGCACGTCGGTTCCTGCCAGTGCTATGGCGATAGCGTCGAATGTTCCACCGTAATGCCTTATAACTTCCTCTATAGACCTAGTTGACCTATCAAGCCCTACAGTGGCTACACTACCAGGTGGGCCTCTGTACTGCGATACCACCTTTCTCCCGTCGTGTAGAAAAGCCTTGGTTGAGGTTCCGCCCGCGTCTATTAACAAATACATAAAAATTAAAGAGACTTCTTCAATCATAAGCTTGGTTACTATGCTAAAGCACGACAAAGTTGTCTATATAGAAGTAAAAAAGGGTACTAGTGAAAAGGAAACCAAGTTTTATGTAAAAGCTAGGTCATTTAAGTCAAAGGACTTCAACTCTCCCGAGAAATACATACTCCTCAACTCAAGGAAAGAGAAACCTCCTAGGAACGCAACAATAGTCAAAGTGGACGACTTACCTCTTGAAGTAAAGGAGAAGTTACTTAAATAGAGAGATTCAAATAATTTTATTTCTTCTTTATGTTCTAGTAATTTTGTACTTTTCTACTAAGCTTAGCGCGATATAAGACGAAATTATAACTGCTGAAGATACTGCGAGGGTGAACAGAGTCTCAGTTCCAAGGAACTGGTTTCTTCCTATTTCGTCGAGGAAATCAAAGATAACATAATACATAAAGATAGTAGAGACTACCTTGATGAGGTCGTGCCAGACCCTTATGTCTCTAGTAACCGCTTTCGATATAGCCTTCCCACTGAACAGAACCACTATAGCGAAAGTAAAGTAAGGTAGTAAAGTCCCCAAGACAATGTCCAAACCTTGGCTGAACGTAGAGATCTTCACGGTCTGGATCTCCAAGTCCAAGCTAACTAATCCTATTACCGCAGATATTACAGAGATAACTGAAGTTATGACCATGATCACAGAGTTCTCCCACCATTTCTCTATTTCCTCGTCGATCCTGAGACCTCTTATTATCATTGCCACACCTATGGTAGCTAAGATTACCGGGCCTATGTAATAGGATAGATTGAGCAGTGAAAAAATTCCAACCAACACAAAAATTAGACCGGGAACACCAAGGAATATCCTTGAGAACTTCTCTTCAGAAAAAGCCCTTTTCAGGTACCTGCCTATCAACATATAGGTTTCTTCTACTCCCCTGTGCTGTTCTACTATCACTTGTTGGATAGCCGAGACCTTCAACCTAGACTGCACTATTGGAATGGCCTTAGCATCCTCTGGGCTGTCGTATACTACTATAGCCTCTGCTGGGTGGATTTTCTCTATAACATCATCTATCTTCGTCGAGAAAGTTAACTGTGCCTCTAGCTCACTCTTCTTTGAGCCAGCTATGAAAACTATTTCTACATCTTCTCCCTGTTTCTTCAATCGTTTGTACGTGTTATATGCCGCAACCATAGAGTTGAAATCAGAGTCATAAACCATGTACTCTGAAGCTACGTCTATAGCGTTCTTTACAGCGCTCTCTCCTATGACTGGGGTCTCTATACCTATTTCTCCTAAATCGTCATCTATGTCAATGTATATTACTATTATCTTTGCCATTGTTCCTATCTACATCTCCGTAAAGTATATAAAGTTCTTCAAATGTAAGCCTCTTCTTTTGCTTTAACTTCTCTTCTACGTCCTTCCTCTTCTTCTCCAAGATTTCCTTCTCAGTTTCTCCCATTCTTGACATATTCTCCTGTCTTGACTGTTCAGCTATGCGTCTGCTCTTAGCATTATATGAATCCAGCTCGTTATATCTTTCAGTTAACTGTTGATTAAGCTGTTTTATCGAGTTTGATACTTCATCCATTCTCTTGTTCACGTCGTCGATCTCCTTCGAGATCTTGTCACGCTCTTCCTTCAGAGAGGACAGGATTTTCTTTTTTTCACTCAGTTCAGCCACGACCTTTGAAATGTCTTCCTTGACGGCTGACAACTCCACTTTCTTTGCTAAATATTCTGCCCTGCTAACTGTACCCTTCTCTCTGACTTTGACTGTCTTCTTTACCTCTGCTAGTTTCTTCTCAAGTTCAGCTATTTTCTGAATTAGCCTCTTCTCTTCATCTAAAGGAAGAGAAGAAGTCTCAACTCTCCACTCTAGATCCTTAATCCTTCTTTTTAGAACTTCTGGTCTTAGACCAGGCTGTTGCTGGGTAGAGGATTTAGCCTCCTCCAGCTGTTTCCTCATCTCCTGGATTTCCTTAAAAATAGAATCTTTCTTTTCTTTCAACTTGTTAAGTTGATCTAATTTTACCTTGAACTCCCCTCTTACTGTGTCTATCTGTGTCCTTAACTGCTTTACTTTCTCTATAAGCTCGGCTCTTCTATCTCTTAACGAATCAAACTGTTTCACTAATTTAACTCGTTCTTCTTTTAGCTTTGTTATCTCATCCCTTAGTTGAGATCTCTTGAGGGAAATTTCGTCCTCTTCGGCCTTCGGAAGTGAAGACATGTTATGCGACATAATTATCCTTCTTTGTATAAATAGCTATTTCTCTAAAACGTGATACATGATGTTTTTATATAACTAGTTAAACCATCCTGTTAATTAATAGGGGTTTTTCCATCTCATCGTTTAAAAAGAACACTTACTAATAATTCTTCCGATGTTCTCTGAAACTATCGGTATTCTAACGTAGATTTCCTTCTTATATCGACCTAAAGGGCGTTGGTATTATTTTGTATATATATAAACGCATCGAGAGCTCAATGGTATATGTGACACGTGAAAAGCTTATTGAAACGAATGGAATTTATAAGAAGTTAGGAAAAAACAAATCTATTGTAAAACTAAAGAATAGCTACGATTATACTAGAGCTAATATCATAGGGAAAATATTGGTAAACAGCAGGGGAGAAAGGCTAGGCAAAGTCTTAGACGTGATAGCCAACGTAAGCGAACCTTATGCGCTAATACTCCAAGTTAATGACATCAACGAAGGTGATAAGTTGTTCATAGAACTGCCTTCAAGGGGGAGGAGAAGATGAAGTGCCCTGTGTGCGGAGAGGACTCTATAATAAATGATACGGTCAGGAATCAGGTAGTCTGTGTAAACTGTGGTTATGTCCCTGAAGAGAAAATAGTAGATGTAGGACCAGAATGGAGAGCTTACAACCAGAAAGACAGAATGAATAAAGAGAGAACTGGGTCTCCATTGTCGAACAACATACATGATCAAGGGTTAACGACAACCATAGGTGTCTCATATAAAGACAAACGAAAGTCACTGTCGCTGAAAAGAACCCAAGATAAGACCAGAGTTTCAAACGGTGACAAGAAACTCGTAACGTTACTTTCCATATTAAACCAACAGAGCGCCAAAATGGGGCTTCCAGACTACGTCAGAAGTACAGCAGCTACCATAATAAGAAAGCTCGTGAAGGAGAAGGCAACAAACAGGATAGACAAAAACGTACTTGTCACTGCTGCGCTTTACTATTCATGCGAAATAAACAAGATTCCTCAGCATCTTCAGGAGTTCAAAGTCAAGTTTTCAGTGGACAGAAATGAGTTCTGGAAGGCCCTTAAGAAGATCCAAAATATCAAACGAACGTCTCCCGAACTTAGACCTAAAATAAAACCAAATGAATATATACCTAAAATAAACAACTCCCTCAACTTACCTCAACCGGTTGCAACTAAGGCGTCCCAGCTGGTCGAGAAAATGTATGATGAAGGAATGACAAGCGGGAAAGGTTACTTAGCTCTGAGCGCTGCAGCAGTTTATCTCATGAGTACATTGATGGACAAGAAGAGAACTCAAAAGGAGATAGCTGATGCGTTGAAGATAACCGAAGTTACGATCAGAAACAGGTATAAAGATATCATAGGAAACTTTGATATTGAAGTGAAGATATAAAAGGGCGATAAAAAACTTCTCACATCTGACCAAAAGTAAATAAGCCGGGAATAACAAATATTAGTTTTGGGCACGAGTGAGTTAAAATGGGCTCAGATTTCTCAAATTATGAGGAGCTTGTAAGGATAAAGATAAAGGAGACTGGAGAAAAGGGAATTTCTCAACAAGAGCTTGCTAGGGCGGTAGGTATACCAGCTAGGGATGTCGCTGTCATAGTTAAAAAGCTAATAGAAAGAAAAATAATCGCTAAGAAGGCAATTAAGGAGAACGGCAAAAACGTAATTAAGTTATTTCCTTTGAGAAACAGCGAGGTAAGGTTATACGTTAAGCTTGAGACCGTAAATGAGATACCTTGTATGAGATGTAGTCTTCTTTCCAAATGTGGAGATGGAACGCATATCTCCCCTTCTACGTGTGGTAAGTTATCCGGATGGATGCTTACCAGCGCAGGAGCTTAAGCTAACTGTTTAAATAATCATTTTACAAATTTTTTGATGCACTCTATTACTTTTTCAAAGCTTAAATCTGTCTTAACGCCTTTAGGATCGAAATGCGTATAGAATCCAGACGTGCACTCGACCACGTCGCGGGTTGATGGTACTGCGCTTAGCTTCAATCTGGATGAAAGTTTATCTAATGAATAATAGAAAAGCGGTGCATCGGCTTCAGCTCTTATCTTAGATATTATTTTTTCTCCTGCTTCATCCCCTACTTGAAGTTGCCTAAGCAAAGTGTTATCTTGAAGTTCACCTAGCCAGAGTGGACCTGCAACGATCATCTCTCCGCCACAGTAATCGCATTTCCTCAGATCGCACGAATCATAAGAAAATTTATGGTAACCGCATCTCTCACACTCTGCTACGAAGCCCATCTTCTCTAGGGAATTATCTGCTCTGGTAGCTCCTTCCTCCACTCTCACGAAAACCCTGAAAAAGTGACCGTGGTAAAAGCTAAGAACAGGGGAAATCCCCTTTTCTTCAATAGCTGCATCTTTAGCTATCTTGCCTATAAGTATCCTTATTCCGACCTCCTTGGAGAAGCTCAGCTTCCTTTTGTTTACTGCACCGTATTTCCTTCTGCACGCCTTAGGAGAACTACCCTCAAGGGGAGAGAGGTCAGTGGCTGTGAAACCTATCAATCCATGTCTACCCGTAGACCTCATGGATGCCTGAATGAAAGGTGATGGAGAACCGAAAGGATCTATATCGATGAAAGCCCCTCTTTTGACGTCCAGGAGGGCATTAGCCTCCATGTTGTAAATTTCATATGACGATAGGGAGTTCAGCTCAACGTTTTCCTTGATGAGGTCTACTGCATCCCTGTCTATATCATTAAAAACTACGTGTTCTACACCTGACTCCAAGGCATATCTTATTCCCCTTACACCAGAGGCTGAGAAAGCGTCAATCATAGTCTTGGGAGAAAATATTCTCGCTACAGCAACGCTTATGTCCCGATTTAGTTTCATTCTAGGATTATAAAATACTGGAGACCATGCAGGATCAAACTTTCCATCAATCATATACTGTTTTGGATCAGGTATGTGAAGTATAGCCTTCCCTTCCTTTATTTCAATCTTCTTCATTAATGACATCGTCTAGCTCTACATTAGATGTAGATTTGAATCCTTCTAACCTGCTTTCCGCTAAAACTTTACTGGTTTTAGTTACTACTAAAAGCTCTCCATTTACATGGACAGTTAGCTTTTTCGCGTCATAAAATTTCTTGAATGCCTTGTTGCTATCCTTAGGTTCTATTGATATGATCAACCTCTTCTTTTTAGTTGTCGCTATTAAGTCCGCTGGCGCAAGTTTCAGATTTATCACATTAAATCCTTTATTCTTTAAAAATATTGATATTTTAGCTTTCGTATTGTCGTGTTGCGTAACATCATCATCTTGGAGTTCATGATGGCAAATATCATCGAAAACGTTTCCTATTATGTCATCACCGAAAATTTCTAGCAGCTTCTCCGCAACTTCGACTGTCACGTCTGAATCACCTTTTTCGTAGTCATAAATGGCTTGTCTCGACACGCCTAGAGACTTGGCTAACTCTCCCATGCTTATACCCATCTCCTCCCTTCTCTCCTTCAATAGGTCATGTTTAATTTTAATGAAAATTCCTCCTCTTGTCTTGTAAATATATAATTTTTCTCCTTCTAATGCCCTCTCTAAGGCATATGGGGAAACACCGTAGACTCTGTCTATTCTGTTGACTATATCGTCCTCAGCGTCCTCGGTCACGATCATCGCCGTAGAATCAGTCGCGGAGGCTATCTTCTTTAGATCCTTCAACTCATCCTTCCCAGCCCTCTCCGAAGGGACTCTCAACAAGAACTTCCTGTTCTTACCTTCCACCACAATGTCAATTGACCTCCTGTTCGTGTCGGGGTAAGTTATAACACTAAACTTATAGTCTCTACTAGCTAATAATTCTAATATATCTTGAAGGGCGAACGCCAAGGCCTATCAAACCTCTATTATTCGTCTAAATGCATTAATGAGTTAGTTAAACTTATAAATATTATAGATCTATAGCCCTTTATAAGCTCTTCAACGTCTACTGTAGATAAAAAATCCGTTTCTCTTCCTATTAGTAGTGAAATTGCCTTCTTTTGCCACTCTGAACCAGAAATTAGGTATTCGCCTACATTAGTAGTCTTAACGACTAAAAACGGTATCCTTACCATGGACCACATGTAAACTGGTATTTTAGACGACAGAGACATTATTTCACTTTCCTTCATGACGTGAGGAATCCCGTTCCCTAACAGTACTGTGTTCTTGCCCTTTATAGCGTCAGTTATAGTGATAAATTCTTTAGGGAGGGAATTAAAAATATCCTTGAAGCCCAGATCAAAAATTTTGTCTATCAAGGCTATCTCTCATATTTGGCTATAAACATAGAATGATCTTTGTCATAAGGATCTAAGTTTATTACCTGCTCTGTAACGAACCCTGCTTTTTCAATTTTTTCCAATTCTGTCTTATATATTTCCTTAGGATCCTTAGTTACGTCAATACTTCTGGCTTTTATGGCTAGAAGCATGTAACCCCCATGCTTCAGGAAAAACTCGGCGTTGTAAATCGCTATGTCGGTCTGATTGGGTTGAGCTATATCCACATAAAGGACGTCTGCGTCCTCCACAAGGCTTCTATAGTTTTGCGGGAACCTTGCGTCAGCCAGTATCGGAAACATGTTAGGTCTCTTCTGGGCTACGAGTATTAATTCCCTTACTACCCTAGGGGAGAACTCAACGCTGTATACCTTACCTTTCTCTTCAATTATATCGGAAACATGACTCGGCGTGGTTCCTGAAGCTGCCCCCAAGTAAAGCACTCTTATACCTTTCTTTACAGGGTTCTCTTTCAGACCTTTCATAATAGCGCCTGCCAACTTACTGCGAAAAGCGTTCCATTCCCTATATTCTACACCCTGATACTTGACCAGCCTTTCTCCGTAAACGTTAGAACCTACTGCCATATTCTTGGTGCAGAGCCTCTCCGCACCATCATTGAATAGGCACTGGAAAACGTTTTCCATTTTAGTTTCCTTCACTTCAAATACTTCTGACAATGTAATCACCTACTATTAATTCCTTCTTTTTCTTTGTTCCTTCCGCCCTTTTTATTTCTCCTTGTTCCTTCCGCCCTTTTTATTTTTCTTCCACTTGCCCTTGCTTCCTCCTCTGTATTTCTCTCCTTTTTTACCTCTCTTCCACTTTCCTCTTTCTTCCCCTCCTCTCCTTTCTCTCCTCTCTTCCCTTTCCTCGTTCTGTTCCTTTGCTGGTCTGGCTGGGGGTTGAGCGTATTTAGTTTTTATTTCCTCTATTCTCTTGTTTAGAGACTCCACAAGCTGGTTTCCGACATACCTGCCACTGAACGCGTCTATCCTTGATGCTATGGCTAGCTTAGCGGCTAACGCTCTCGCTATCTTTCCTCTCTGCCACCTTGGGGACATATGGATGCTCTGGTATTGGAATATCACGCCGTGCTTAGGAGGTCTACTTCCGCTCCTCAAAGCCCTGAACAGAGCCTTCTCAGCTCCTAAGACTTGAATTGTGCTTGCGGGCATCTTAGCTAGCTCCTGGAGGCTTCCGGCTATGCTCAAGAGCCTTGCTCCCAGTGTAGCGCCGACTAAAGCGTTAACGTTGGGAGCGACCTCTCCCATCACTTCCTCAAGGTAGTTCGCCAAGTTGTCTCTGATCTTGTACTTTTCTAGGATATTGTCCGAGAGCATCTTTATTGCTTTCAGGTCATCATCGGATATGTCTGCTCCTATGCTCTTCTTCGCTGCTTCGTATACCTTTGAAGCCTTAGACTCGTTCAGTCCTATTTCCTTTAGCCCTTCTAGGGTTATATTGTCCCTATATCCAAAGGTGGAAATTATCTTGGAATATTGAAGGTGGTCCTCTATTAGCCTATCTAACTCGGGGAAATGCAAGCTGTACCATTCCCTAAGCCTCTCCGAAAACAGGTTAATTGTCTTGTCAATATCGTCTATGGCCCTGATTGCTTGGATTGCCAGCAAATCCCTCCTCTGTGAAGCACCCCTTAATTTGCTCCTAGTGTACTCCATTGAAAGTTGATAAAGAAAAGAATAGACCTCTTCCTCCTTTTCCGCGAACTTGGACTCCAACGCGTATTTGACCATGGATTCCCTGAACGTCCTAGCGCCAAGGTGGTGCGGCTTGAAAGTAGTCTTGTACCCCATCGCTTGAAGTTGAGGGATTTCGGCCTCGTTTTCAACTATTACCTCAGATGGGCTGAGCTTTTTCAGGAGTTCCACCGAGGACGGAAAAGGGATTCCTTTCTCGTTGTCGTTAAGTATTGAAATGACCTTCCCTATATCCTTGGAGTTGGTCACGAAGTCCTTGAGCTGTCCTTCCTCGTCAAAGGCAAACGAGCCTATGGCATGTTCCACTAAGTAAACTTTCATAAAGGTCTATGCTCTAGAAAACTTTTAAGTTTAAATTTTTGATTAGATAAAAGTGGTGTTAAGTTAAATGCCATCTCATGGTTCGTTAACTAAGGCCGGAAAAGTAAGGAGCCAAACTCCCAAAGTGGAGGCTAAAGAAAAGCACAAGGAGTCCCCTAGGATGAGGAACAAGATGGAGTTCACTAAAAGGGCTAATGGACAACAGCCCTCTAACTCGAACAAGAGAAGGAGGTAAACTAGCTTTTCTGAGCCAAAGATTTAACTCTCTTTTTATTTATTTATCATCGTGTTAGAAGGTTACAAAGGAAAACTAGCTTCGTTTTTAACCTCTAAAGGAATAGAAATAGGAGATAAGATAAGGATAAAGAAGGAGAACATTGAGATAGAGGGAATTCTATTCCCGAGCTTCTCGAGAGACGAAGACATAATAGTCGTAAAGATGGACAACGGCTATAACGTTGGGATCAAGGCTAGCGGTGCCGATTTATTTCTCTTATCGAAGAGAAAGAGCGAGGAAGATAGGAAGCACCAGAGCAAGGATAGCAAGGGAGAGGTCAAGATAATAAGCACAGGAGGGACGATAGTATCTAAGGTAGAGTATGAGACTGGGGCAGTGAGGCCTGCGCTCTCCACTGATGAGATATTGGAATACTTGCCACAGATAAAGGACGTTGCTGACATAGACGCTGAGATACTTTTCACGATATTGAGCGAGAACATGAAGCCTGAATATTGGACTAAGATATCTGAGAAAGTCAAGGAGTCGTTAGACAAGGGAGCTAGGGGTGTCGTAATAGCCCACGGCACCGACACGATGAGCTATACAGCGAGCGCGATCGCGTTTTCATTTACAGAGCTTACAGGCCCAGTGGTTTTGGTAGGATCACAAAGAAGCAGCGACAGACCTAGCAGTGACTCTAGCATAAACCTCTACTCGTCGGTAATCTTAGCTAAGGAATCCCCCTTCGGGGAAGTTGCAGTGTTAATGCACGGGGAGAGCTCTGACACGTACACGATAGCCCACAGAGGAGTGAAGGTTAGGAAGATGCACACCAGCAGGAGAGACGCATTCCAAAGTATAAACGACGTCCCTTTAGCTAAGGTAATGTGGACTGAAAACGAGGTTAGAATGATGAGGAAAGACTTCATTCCGAGGGGCAAAGAAAACAAGATGGACAGCAAGTTCGACTCCAGGGTTTTCCTGCTATACTATTACCCTGGAATGGACCCCTCTTTGCTAGAGTTGGTAAAGGACAGGATTAGGGGAGTCATCGTGGCGGGGACAGGCTTAGGGCACACGTCGGATGAGTTCGAGACTGTCTTTAAGGAGTTCGTCAAAGATGGAATTTTCGTAGGGATGACGTCCCAGTGCTTGTTCGGCAGAGTTAACATGAACGTTTACACTACCGGCAGGAAGCTACTAGGTTCTGGGGTAATTCCGTTGGGAGACATGTTACCTGAGACCGCATTGGTCAAGCTGATGTGGTCATTAGCCCACGCTGAGGACGTTGAAGGGGTGAAGAAATTAATGTTAACTAATATGGTTGGTGAGTTCAACGATAGGCATAGCGAACATCTTTTCCCGAGGTGGTACCATGAGTGATCTAGGCGTAAAGATAGGCTTGGAAATCCATCAGCAGTTGGAGACTCACAGGAAGTTGTTTTGCAGTTGTCCCTCGGTCATGAGCGACGAGTATAAGGTGACGTTAACTAGAAAGCTCAGACCTGTCACCAGCGAAATGGGGGATATCGACGTTGCAGCACTCTTCGAATGGAGAAAGGGAAAGACATACCTTTACCACGTTCCTGACGCGTCTTCCTGTCTAGTAGAGTGTGACGAAGAGCCTCCCCATGAAATGGACCCAGAGGCCGTAAAGATAGCGCTTGGTATCGCAATATCTCTCCACGCGACTCCAGTGGATGAAATATATGTAATGAGGAAAATTGTAATAGACGGTTCCAACACGTCTGGGTTCCAGAGAACTGCGATCGTCTCCTTGGGCGGTTTCATAGAGGACAGAGAAGGCAAAATAGGGATACAGACGATCGCAGTTGAGGAGGACGCGGCTAGGAAGGTGGAAGATGGGAAAAACGAAACAGTTTACAACTTAGATAGGCTCGGCTTCCCTTTAATAGAGATATCTACAGCCCCGGACATAAAAAGTCCCGAACAAGCAGAGAGAGTTGCCCTAGAAATAGGACAGCTCCTCAGAATGACAGGAAAGGTTAAAAGGGGCCTAGGAACAATCAGACAAGACCTCAACGTCTCCATAATGGGAGGCACGAAGGTCGAAATAAAAGGAGTACAGAGACTTGAGCTGATTTCTACCATTATAGAAAATGAGATAAGAAGACAGAAGACACTCCTTGAGATCAGACAAGAGCTCAAATCAAGGGGAGTCACCGAAGAATCTATAGACAAGATAGAACAGATAGACCTCACAAGAGTCTTCCTCAACACTTCAAGCAAGATAATCAAGAGCGGTATCTCCAGAGGAAAGGTCATAGGCATGAGGCTACCCAAGATGTCGGGAATCATGGGAAGGGACGTGATGCCAGGAAGGAGGTTTGGAACAGAGGTTGCAGACTACGTAAGAGTTCTGGCTGGACTTGGAGGTCTGTTCCACTCCGATGAGTTGCCAAACTATGGGATCACGCTTGACGAGGTGAATGAAGTGAAGAAAACCTTGGATGTGAAAGAAGGGGACGGCTTCGTTATCCTAGTCGGTGAGAAGGAGAAGCTAGATGTCGCAGTCCAGACCATAAAGGACAGACTACGCCAAGCCCTCATAGGAGTCCCGAAGGAGACCAGAGGAGCAGAGGAAGACGGAACGACTAGGTTCTTAAGGCCTCAGCCAGGTTCAGCTAGGATGTATCCCGAGACTGACATACCCCCTATGGAGGTGGGAAACCTAATGGAACAAGCTAAACTATACGTACCTCAACCCCCAGAAGTTAAGTTGAAACACTTCATTGAGATGGGGCTAAACAACGAACTTGCGAACCAGATGCTGAAAAGCCCTAGAATAGACCTCTTCGAATACCTCACCGAGAAGTACAATGTGAGCCCGGTGTTCGTTGCTACCCTCCTTGAGAATACCTTGAAATACGTAAAGAGCAAAGGTGGTGATATGAACTTGGTCAACGAAGACGTAATTGAGACCATAGTCAAACACGTCTCTGAGGGAAAGATAAGCAAGGACTCTATTTCAGACATACTGATAGAGTTCACTACATCAAAGAGAAGTCTGCAGGACGTCATAGCTAAATACACCTCAATTCCGACGGACCAGTTGGAATCTCTGATTAAACAAGAAGTTGAAAGAAACAGGAAGGATCTCATTGAAAGGAAAGATAAGGCTTTCACGATCTTAATGTCGGCGGTCATGTCCAAGGTAAGGGGAAAAGCAGATGGTAAAGTAGTAGCAGAATTAATAAGAAAGGAGATTGAGAAGTTACAGTGATGAAGAATTACCCCCGGTCCAGAGGGATGAAGAGAAGGCATTTGTCGGATTGGTAGATTCTCATGGGGCTTTTCAACGGATTAGAACGTTTTTTAGAACCAAAGATAGAAGAGCCTGATTTAGATTTAGAACAGTTACCTCAGCTAATCAACCTTCTAGGAGTTAAGGTTGAAGGAGACTTCACGATCTACGGGCCAGACGGAAGTTCCGTGGTCTCAGGAAGGGGCAAGCCTGAAATAAGGACTCCGTTAAATAAGAGGGTAATCACGTGGGACTTCCCTAAAATAGATGCGGACTCCTTAAGAGAAATTGCCATGCACCTCGTTAAATGCGAAGAAGGAGAGTCTACGTTCAATCCTTCCCCGTGGGAAAGGGACGGAATGAGCCCGGGAGAGCTCAGCGAGAGGAAGACCGAGAGCGAAACGCCTGATAGAACAAGCATAGAGATAGAAAGTGGGATGCTCAATCCCGTGGTCCATTATCTAAACCCCTTCTTCATCCAAGAAATAGAAGGTAAAAGATTTGAGGGAATTACGCATTTCGCCTCTTTCTCCATGCGCAGATCGATAACAGTTATAAGTTCTACACCTGCGAGGTTTAGGCTCGATGAAGGCGTGATAAAAGTGGAGGGGAAAAACCTAATCCAAGTAGAGAGTAACGAATGGGCCCAGTCCAAGCCTGTAATGAAGCTCTGGGACTTGAAGAACGGCTTGCTTAACTTAGAATGTAGGTACAAGCACCCTATCTCACTTTATAGAATACAGCCCTCATGTGTGATACCCTTGCTCATCAAATATGAAGATGAGTCAATCTTCATGGTATTGGAGAACTTCTCCAGCAGGGTTGTAATCTCAACGTTCTTTGTCTCTGGAAGAATAACCGAGGCGTGCATCTCTGACCTAAATGGGAACTGCGTTGAGAGCATTAACCCAGATTATGATAGGTTGAACATACCGTTGAGAAGATGGGGCATAACGCCAGTTAAACTCAAGGTCAGACCCCTGCCAGAGATACTCCTCAAGAAGAAGATAGCTCACTGACCTTCCTTCTCTATCTCATAAGCGCAGGAACTAAGCGTGTAACCGTTTTTGCTTAAGACTCTCTTGCTACTTGAACATAAAATGCAGTACATAGATGAGATGTTCCTCTTACCAGAGGAGGACAGGGAACTACTTACATCGTTAATTAAGTCCATGAAATCAGGGTCTGACTCTAATATTCGCCTCATTGAACCTCCCCTCTTGCTCTTTATGTAGTTAGAGATTGCAGCAGGCGTTACTCCTAGCAACGCTGCAGCTCTGTACTCTGACACATTATAGTCCTTTATTAGTTTTTCAGCCATCAATGACCTAATTGCCGGGAGTATCTCTTTTACTGAAAACTCACAAGGTAAACGCAAAGACATGAACAGTCAATAGTAATTAAGACATGGTAACTAAAAAAGATTTTTACCTTTACGGACTTACGCTCATAACTCGCAGGTCTTACAACCTCCAGCGTAAGTCTCTGATGCCTCTACCATTTTCTTGTCCAACCTAAGACCCATTTCTTTCTTCTTCTCTAACTCTTCTTTCTCCTTCTTTATGCCGAAGTAGATGACTTGTTGCGACTTGGACTTGTCTCTGTATATTGTTATTCCCTTTATCCCTAGCTTCCATGCACTCAAGTAAACTTTAGATACTGTCTCTGGAGTTTCCTCAGACCTCATGTTTATAGTCTTGGAGACGCCTGAGTCGTTCCACTGTTGCCAGCATGCTTGGTGAAGGAGATGGTATTCAGGACTTACCTCGTGAGCTGTCCTGAATATCCTTCTCATCGTTCTGGGTATGAACACGTTCTCGGAGACACTGCCAGTCTCTGCTATCTTGCTGACAACCTCTGGATCATCTAGCTCATACCTTCTGAGATATTCCAGGAAAAGAGGATCAACCTCCATGAACTTACCCACTGCAACGTTCCTTATGAAAGCCAAGGCGAAGAGAGGCTCTATTCCTGATGACGTTCCAGCTATGATTGAAATTGTTCCCGTGGGAGCAATTGACATGACAGTAGAGTTCCTTAACCCTTTCTTCATCCTCAATGCCTTCAACTCGGAAAAGTCCAGTTTCTCAGCTTTCTCCATCAACTTCTTCACAGAAGGTGAGACTTGAGGTGTTATAGATAGAACGCTTAACATATCCTCAAATGGTCTTGCCGTGTCGAAGATATCGCGATATTGATTGGTGTAGGCGGGGAACGATCCTTTCTCTTCGGCAAGCTCTACTGAAGCCTTAAACGCGTGATAATATACGAACTTAGCTAGATTGTAAGACACGTAAAGTGCATCTACACTATCATAAGGTATTCCGAGCCTCACTAGGAGACGAGAGAAACCCATTATGCCTAAACCTATCTTCCTTGTGCGTTTAGTTGCCTCTTCGATCTGCTTCAAAGGATAACGGTTTGCGTCTATGACGTTGTCGAGCATCCTCACAGCGTACTTGATGGTTTCAGCGAGAGAGTCCCAATCTATTATAGCCTTACCTTCCTTTTCTATCACGAACTTCTCCAAGTTGACTGAGCCCAGATTGCAAGACTCCCAAGAGAGGAGTGGCTCTTCAGCACAAGGGTTTGTAGCTTGGATCTTGCCAACGTAATAGATCGGATGTCTCCTATTTATCTCGTCTATGAAGACTATGCCAGGATCTCCGCTGTCCCATGCACTTCTCACGATCTCGTCAAAGAGAGATCTAGCGTTTACCCTACCAGAGATGGCACCTTCCTTCTCCGCTATGGCGAAAGCCTCGTCCACGGTTATTATTACGCTATCGTCTAACCATACTGAACCTCCTTTCTCTTCTAGCTCACTCAGTATGGTCTCCTGAACGTAATCTTCATCCATGTATCCCCTAGCTTTGGCTATGTAATAATCCCATCCTTTTCCAGGGACTCTGGTCTTTCTAGGGTTGATGAGAGGTACGTCTTCGTCCCTTTCCACAGCCTTCATGAAGTAATCGTACATTCCAACGGATATGTTGAAGTTCTGGAGCTGAGCGTCTTTCAGCTGTCCGCTCTTTGACTTCACGAAGTCCCTCACGTCAGGATGCCAGACGTGCATGATTCCCATGTT
>DAHF01000062.1:0-54530 GCA_002495845.1 Sulfolobus sp. UBA167 | reverse complement strand
GGTCTCAACTCTGAGAAGTCGAATCCAGTTCCTCCTCCCTGTTGATGAACGAGAGCCATAGCTCTCAGTGTATCGTAAATTCCTTCACCTTCAGGCGTGGTCATGGAATCCCTCACTGGAAGGACGAAACAAGCTGAGAGCACGCCCAGCCTTGTACCGCTGTTCATGAGAGTTGGTGTGTTAGGTAGAAACTTCAAGGTACTCATGATCTCGTAAAAGTGGTCAGCCAACTTCCTCACTTCGTCCTCCTCCTTATATTTGTCAGCTCTAGCCAGGAAGTTGGCGACCCTCCTGAACATCATTTGTGGGGTTTCCGTGTAACGCAAAGTGTTTGGATCCTTGAGAAGGTATCTAGCCTCCAACACCTTCAATGCGTTGTAAGAAAGAAGGAGATCCCTCTCGTCAAATTCCTTCCATCCTCCTTTCCCAAAGACGTGGTTGTATATTCTAGCTAGAACGTACCTCTTAGCTACGTTAACGAGCTCTGGGTGTTGTAGCGAGTTCTCTATCAGGTTCCTTTCTACTATGTCTGAAATAGTCCTCGTATCTATGAGGTTGTCCTTAGCGTTCTTAGAAATATCCTGAATTATGGAATCGGAGACGTCTTGGGGTAAAGGAAGCTTGGAAAGGATCTTTACCGGAGAAAACTCTTCAATTTTTTGATTTCTCTTGGATACTTTCAAATTCTTCAATGATAATATGGACACAGCTTCCATGTTAGTCACTATATGTTATGAGCCTAGGCTTATCTCTCCTTCCCTCTTTCCTGTGGTATTACTTCGTTATTCCAGTCAATAGAAAGAAGGTACTACGTCGCCTGAACCTTTTAACGGTAAGAATCAACTCTTTGTGGAAGCTTAGAATTATGTACAAACTTGACAAGTAGGACAAAGCACAAATTAAAGAAACAGAAGCTCTTCAAAAAGATAAAACAGGTTTATTTTTCATTAAAAAGATAAAAACAATAAGGTTGCTCACTTACTGTATGGGTCTAGCTTTTATACGCGTTTTGGCAACGTAATATAGCAAGGAGCTTTGAGTGAAAAACAACATAGATATAAATTCGTTGATTATATTTTACGTGAAAGGAAGGTAGGTATTATGTTTACAAGCTAGAGCACGAGGAAGGTAACGTAAGTTTCCCTTACGTAGGACCTTTAATTGACGTGATATAATCTTATCTAAAAATGAAAGATAGCAGTGGGGTTTTAGCGGTATCCCCCTAATATAGCGGACCCAAGGGGATTTGAACCCCTGACCTTCGGCTCCGCAGGCCGACGCTCTATCCAAGCTGAGCTATGGGTCCTTACATTCTCTTGAGAGGAACGATCCCAAGAACCTCTAGACCGTTCCTCAGTATAGTTTCTACTCCTTTCACAATATAAAGCCTTGTCATCCTCTTCGTCTTATCTTGCTCTTGGAGTATCCTCTCTTTATCATACCAAGAGTTAAACGTGTCAGCTACCTGCCTCAAGAACGCTACAAGGTCCTCTGGGGCTAATTCGTCGCAGGCCTTAGAGAAAACCTCAGGGAATTTAGCTATGAGGAGGAGTATGTCCCTTTTCTCAGCCTTTATGTCGTCATAATTCACCGAGCTATCTAGACTTGTCTCGTTCTTGGAAAGGACGTTGAAGGCTCTTGCGTAAGTGTACTGCAAATAAGGTCCGCTGTTTTGGTCGAAGTTGACTACGTTATTAACATTAAACGAAACCGGTTTATTGGGAGCAACTGAGAGTAAGGGATATCTAATCGCAGAATTGACTATCTCTCCTATGTTTTCAACGACGCCCTTCTTCTCGTTGACCTTAGATCTCGTTATTTCCTCTATCATGCTGTAAATGTCGTCCAAAGAAATGTACTTACCCATCCTACCGCTCATCTTCATCCCTTGAAGATTAACCATACCATAAGAGAAGTGAATCAGGTTTTCAGCCTCCGTCTTATACCCAGCTAGGTACAACGACGCACGGAGTTGTATCTGGGGAACCATCTGCTGTTCAGCTATTACGTTAATTACCCTGTTCGCATTGAATTCCCTGAATTTCCGCAGTGTGTAAGCTATGTCTCTAGTCGTGTAAAGGGTTGTTCCGTCAGACCTCATCAGGACCAAAGGAGGGATCTCCAATCCTTCAGGAATGGATAGATCTTTTCTCGAGTTAGAGTCAAGGTACTCCTCCAAATTGATCGCTATTGCGCCCTTATGATTAAATTTGGCTGGGGATGAGAGGAGCGAATTTATGATCTTTTTCACCTCTCCAGACCACAGTAGGTCACTTTCGAAGTCGAAGACATCAAAAGATATATGCAACTTGCTCAGGCTTTCCTTGAATCCTTCCAAAGCGTATCCGACGTATTTCCTGACTATCCTCTTCATATCATCGTTTCCTCCTTCATACAGCTCGATTATCTTTGAAACTTCGGAGTCATGATCCACTCCCAACATCGCGTCAGCTAGCCTATCGAAGACATCTGGCATCTTCTCCCGCAAGGCGTTTGCTGACCCCACCAGCTCGTCCATCTTGGACTGTTTCTCCCCCCTCTCCTTGGAATCCTCAGGTAAGTTATCCATTTCTTTCTTCAACGAATGTATTTCCATGATCACATTCGTCATAGCGTATATCTGGCCCAACCAATAGTCCTTCTTCACCCCCGAAGGAGGCTCAGGGTAGCCAAGTCTCTTCAAGCCGTAGATGAGAATTGCGACCTGCCTCCCTGTGTCATTCACGTAAAACCTAACGTTCACTTTGTGTCCTCTAGCCCTCAACATCCTAGCTACTACGTCTCCGAGGATGGAGTTCCTGAGGTGACCTATATGGAGCGGGTGTATAGGATTCGCGCTCGTGTGTTCTACAACGAAGTTAAGAGGTTTCTCGGTCTTCTCTATTCCATAGTCTTCTGGCATGGTAAGCAGGAAACTGAAGAGACTTTCTTCGCTGAGAAAGGCGTTAAGGTATATCCCGGTCACTTTGACCTCCTTAATTAGCTTTCCTTTCAGTCCGTCCAGGAGGCTTACCTTATCCTTGTATTCCTTGGTTACCTGAGGTAAGGCTATGGAGAGGTCTCCTTGATCCTTTCTAGGCGGATAGGTAATATATTTTAAAAGCGAGGTCTCGTCTACGCCCAACGCTGGACTTGCAATCTTAGCTAGCTCTAATTTAGCGTCGCCTATTGGATTCACACAGCAACTATAGGGGTTGGCCTTTTAATATTTACCAAGGATAATTCTTAATCATGAAGAAGATAGTTGAACTGTTAATAGTGGAAGATTTCTCGGGAAACAACAAGGTAAGCCAGAAGGATATAGAAGACGTAATCAACAAGATAAAGGACGGCTCTGACATCATAGTCAACAAGGTTCATCTTCCCTTATGGGAGGGAAATGAAGGACTTCTAGGTCTTCACGTAGTAGTGAGAGACGTTGCAGAAACGTAAATGTCAATTCTTCAATGCTGGATACTGTCATTCCCCAATGCTAGATACTCCTACAGATTCTGTGACCAACTCCTCGAGGTGTCTAGGCAATTACACGTCATGTAGGTACTATGTAAAAGGTGAAGAGAAAAAAGGACTTGAGGACTATGAAACAGAGGAGGTCTCTCAGGAAATAACTTTTTACAAGGAAGCTAACCTGCTGACCGATGTGATAGACAGTCAATGCGATAAGTACGTCCTGACTAAGTTAGAGGAAGGATTCATAGCCTCCTGCAAAAGCATGGGAAGGACGTTGACCAAATCTCAAGCTATGTTATGTAAAAACTATTGGGATAAATGCCCCTTTAGAATTAGATAATGTGATGAACTCAAATCAAGAAACCAATTTATATAAACTTTAATTAAATCTTAGTTTTATTATACGCTACGCGTATAACCAGAGTTTTACTCTGTTCCCATTTTAGCGTACTTTCCGTCATCTAATAGAGTAAGCTTGCCTTTTTCAACTAGGTCGTTTAAGGCTCTCCTTATCTTATCTTCACTCGCTATACCCGAGAGCTTACTATGAAGTTCCTTTAAGTTCATGGACTTTTCGTTAAGGAGATCTAGCAATATCTGCTTCAATTCCTCTTCATTAGGTGCAGTCATCACAACTACGTCCTTATCAGAGTAGACGACCTTTAGCTTTTCCTCCACATCGTTGTTCTGAGAGGCCTTTCTTACTCTTTTCCTACCTTCACTCATGAGAACCACTATGTGTTAAAAAATCTCTTCCCTTGCTTTTAAACATTTTGGAAAAGAATAATTCTAGAATTTTTGCAATATTTGATTGATAATATTGATTTCCTTTATAATTGAATAAAAAATCATAGAGTTTTTCCAAAAATTAAATAAAGAATTCTTTAATTCTTTTGATGTTATCTTCAGACGCTAGATTGAGACTAAGTTAAACAGATGATATCACGTTCGAAGAAAACACTTGCTTCATATACATCCTTATATATAGCGTCTAGGTGTTAATTTAATAGGCGAAATTAATTTGGAGTATCCTGACTTCCTAAGGCATGTAGCAAATAAGATTATTTCTCCTACAAATTTGGATGCTAAAAGATTAGATGAAGCCAGGAAGCTCCTCGCCGAGGCTGAGACTAAGTATAAGTTCTCCTCCTATGGAGGAAACCCTAAGAAACTCATAGACTATCTACAAAGTCCTGATTTTATAGAACTGGTTATGATGCTCGGCGTGGATCTTTCTAAGAAGCTGGTTCAGCTCATCCTGGACAGCTATCAGGATGAGGAGGTGAGATCAACAGCTAGCAAGATAATCGAGGAGCTAGACGGATATTCGGACATAGAGGAAAGTAAGACGATAAAGAACAGAACTTTCCTCTAGAAACCTCTTTGTTATGTCTATTTATTATGTCCACTATTTTTTACACTTCAGATAAGTGAAGAAAAAATAGAAAACTAAACGAAATACATGAAACAACAGAAAGAGATATAATATAATATTAAACGAAAAATTTAAAAATATTATTTCACTCCATTCCGCCGCCAGGCGATCCTCCCATTCCTCCTGGCATTCCTCCTTCTCCGCCTTTGCTTCCACCTTTCATTGGAGACGCTGCTATCAAGTCATCTATCTTTAGAACTGCTGTAGCAGCTTCGGTTGAGCTTTTTATCACTTGCGACGTCACTCTAAGGGGCTCTATCACGTTGATCGCTACCATGTCATCTGCTATCTTGCCTTTCATTACATCTATTCCTGCATTTACCAGTCCTTTAGCATGCTTAGCCCTGAGCTCCATCAAGGTGTTTATAGGCTCCATTCCTGCAGTCTCTGATAATACCATTGGCACTTCCTCTAAAGCGTCTGCAAATGCCTCTATGGCTAACTGTTCTTTTCCACCTACAGATCTGGCGAAGTCTCTCAGCTTCATGGACAGCTCGAGCTCTATTGCTCCACCTCCTGGCAAGATCACTGGCTCTATCAGGATGTTCCTAAGTGCATGAAGTGCATCGTTGAGGCTCCTCTCAGCTTCGTCGAGGGCCATATCGTTAGATCCCCTTAGCAATATGTTTACTGCCCTAGGGTTCTTTGCTCCCTCTATGAAGACCATCTTGTCGTTCCCTATCCTCCTTTCCTCTACGAGCTCAGCATACCCTAGATCTTCTGCAGTAGCATCGTTTATGCTACTTATTATCTTAGCTCCTAATGCCTTCTCTAGCTTCTCTATGTCGCTCCTCTTCACCCTTCTAACTGCTAGAATTCCCTTCTTTGCTAAGAAATGCTGCGCTATGTCATCTATACCTTTCTGGCATATTACGACATTAGCCCCTAGAGAGGCTAGCTTATCTACCATGTTCTTCAGATACTTCGCTTCCTCGTCTAGGAAAGACCTTATTTGATCCGGACTGGTTATACTTATCTTAGCTGAGATCTCAGGCTTCTCTACCTCCAATGAAGCGTCTAGCACTGCTATCTTTGCCTTCTCTACCCTCCTTGGCATGCCTGGGTGTACGACTTCCTTGTCTAATACTAGGCCTCTGACTAGCATACTGTCATTTACGTCTCCTCCCTTCTTCTTGTCTATCTTTATCAGGTCAATTGATACATTGAACCCTCCAGAGGGTAACGGCTCAGCAACTGTTGTGACTGCATCTATTACCATGTTCATTACTTTCTCCATTTCCTCTGAGCTTGCAGACACGAACTTACTTGACATTGTAGTGTAAACTATTTTCTTCAGCGTTTCCTTGCTCGCCTTCGATGAGAGATCCTTTACGTCTACTTTGACTCCTAGCTGAGACATTGTTTCAATTGCCTTATTCATAGCCTTCTTGTAACCATCTATAATTATGGTAGGATGTATGTTCTGATCTAAGAGGTTTTCAGCTTTCTCTAGCAAAAGACCTGCAATTACTACTGCGCTTGTAGTTCCATCACCTACTTCTGAATCTTGTGCTTTCGCTGCTTCGACAAGGAGTTTAGCTGCTGGGTGCTGTATTTCCATGTCTTTTACGATAGTAGCTCCATCGTTAGTTATAGTAACGTCTCCAAAGCTATCAATGAGCATTTTGTCAAGTCCTCTTGGACCGAGGCTTGACTTCAGCATTTCTGCTAAAGTCCTAGCTGCGAGAATGTTGCTTTTGAGCGCATCTTTTCCTGTTTGTCTGTTAGTCCCTTCTTTTAGAAGTACTACCGGTGCTCCTGCGGACATCTTAACTCACCTAATCCTTGAGTTCATTAGTATCGGTTATATATAAAGTTAGCTTTTCTTTAGACCCTGTAAGGTGCAATGAGAACATAAAATAGGTTTTTGTGTCATCAACCACATTTAACATTATGGAGTGTGAGCACTGCAATAAACGCGAAGCGATTACCGTAGTAGGAGGAAGGAAAGTGTGTGAAGTCTGTGCTAGAAACGAGATATTGAAAAGAATAAGAAGAGACGCGGTATCAACTAAAACCTTCACTTACAAGGAAAAAGTCCTCATAACTATACCGGATTTCTTAAAATCAGAAGGGAATCTATTGAAGGCTTTACTGATGAAGGCTTGCTATTCTTGCAAACTGGATGGCGAAGTCTTAGAAGTCTCTACTAAAGATGAAAGCGACATAGTCGGTAAGTTATGGAAAATACTAAGGACCTCCATGGAGACTATGAAGGACCGGGGCAGAAAAGTCGTCCTTCCGTTTACGGCAGATTTCCTGATGGCGTACGTAATTTACTCGGTCTCCACTAAACAGAAGGACTACGTTTGGCTTCTGAACTACAAACAGGAAATCAACGGAGTAGTTTTCATCATGCCCTTCTTCTCAACCTCCCAAAAGGAACTTTCGGGCTACTTGACGCATGAGATAGCTACTGGAGATTCCCTCTTCGATTCCATACTAAAATGGGAAGAGGAAAACTTGGGAGAAAACTATGAGTTATTTCATGTGTATTGGAATTCAGGTAAGATACTTTATGGAGAAAAATATTGCAAGCTTTGTGGAGCGTATGTCACCCATGATGGGCTGTGTCAGAGATGTTCGCTATCGACGACTTCTCGTCCTTAGTCAGGATTATCTCGAAGAACATGCCTTGTAAGGAAGAGGAAGGAGGATACACTATTCCATCTTTATAGTAAAAATAACCATTGCTCAATATTTCCTTGAAGCCCTGCACGTCCATCGAGGCATAATCCTTAAGTAGCTCTTCTACTCCTAACTGTCTCTTTATTTCCTTCATCGGAACATCGGCCCCACAGATCTTGCAGGAAAAATCTGGCATGACAGCATTAAACCCGCACTTGGGACACGTGAAAGGAGACAGAACTCCGTACATGTTCCAGTTCGCCCTTAAGATATCTATAAGGTCATTCCTGTTTCTCCTCTTAGACTCTTCATATAAACGGGATCCTAGGGATGCTATTCCCCTTTTCACATTGTAGACTACGAACTCCAACTGATCGTCCGAAAGGGATGACAAGTCCTTTATCCTCAATATGTTATAAGCTATCGCTTCCATCACTGAATCCCTAGTCGAGTTAAGCCTGTTTATAATAGTCCTAGACTTAGGCTTACTCTTGACTTGTCCCACAGCGCCGGCGAAGATATCTTTGATAATTTCTTTGAATTCATCCCTTTGAAATCCTAAATAAGATATTCCTATGGCAGTTATTACTTCTTCTAAATATTCGTCAAGGAGCTGATAAGGATCTGTATAAACTTCCTTTTTAGGTTTCTTCTTCTTTTTCTTTTCCTCCGTCTCAGTTTCTTCTGTTTTTTCCTTTTCAGCTTTTTCCTTCTTTCGCCTAGGCAAAACCTAAACCTTGTTTATACGTTCTGTGCTAAGTCTAGGAAGTCCATGGGCAATAATCTCTTCTTAGAGGTTATCTCTTGATATTTAGTATCCAAGAAACCCATGAAAACTGGGCATACTTCATATCTTCCATCTCTGTTACATTTAGTACCTAGGTTGATAAAGCACTCAGAGGTCTTTCTATCGTAATATGGACAAAGCTTATAGTAAGTCTTTGCGCTTTTTATCATCCTTTCTACCCACTGTTTTTTATGGTCCTTCTTCTCGGCCTCTTTCTCAGCTTTCGCTAACGCATTGTTTATTTCTTCTTCTGACATTTTTACTGGCTTATTAGAAGACAAACAATCCACCTTTAACTGATAGTAAGTAAGGAGCTATTATATACATTACTACTACTACTCTCTTTCCTTTATTGTTGATCTATTATTACATTAGTTTGTATAATGATAACGTAGTTAAATGAACCCTCAAGCGCATTGACAAGAAAACAAGATAAAGTTGTAGTAGATTATAATGTAAAGATTAAGGGGGGAAAAGATAGAAAATGAGATGCTTCCCCTTTCCTAACATTCTTCTATCTTTTTCTTAAATGATTGAGTGAACCCTATCCTCAAGCCCAACTTTGGATCTTGGTATAAATAGATCAGCCTCTTAGTCTGAAGTCCCTTCAAGACTCTAAATAACCACCCGCTGTCAGCCTTAAGTTCCTCTTGTATCTGATCCATATACAGATAAGTTGATCCCCATTGTTTATATTTGCCTAGTAGGAATTTAATTAATTCATTCTCCTCTTCATTGAGTTTACTCGTCAAATCGTTCAAGCAGTCCATCAGATTCTTGTTTTGTTGTTTCTTGTCCTTCATACTGGTTTTGTCTTCAATAAACGACAAAACTTCCTTCTCTGTTTTGTCTGTTTTTTGAACATTTTTGTTGTTCATTGTAGAGTTAACCTCTTCGTTAGTGAGTATCTGTTTGGCGACGACCACCATCTCCTTGAATCTAGAGTTATTGTAATTTGTAATAACCTCTTTTGCAAACATCTCACCAGAAGTAGTTAAATGCCATTTTCCTGCTTCTTGATATACTAAACCTTTTTTTCGCCAATAACTTAGATAACTACTTACATATTTAGTTTCGAAACCTAGATTAACTGCTATCTCGGAGGCCCTCAACGGTCTTGCCAGGAGAAGGACTGAGATAGCCTCCACTACCTTCGACCTGGGGGAACCCCTTAGTTCTTTTTCGTTGTTTAGAATCTGGCTAGCTATCTCCGCAATATCATTATCACTATCAACCATCCATTTTCATACGTCTTTGTTCTTTATAATATATAGCAATTTGAGAAGCTTAGTATTTCCATGCTATTCAAGGCGGGTTATACTTTTACATATATTCATGCTGAAGAACTCGTTGTAACCTACTATTACCTTTAGTGAATTGAAGGCCCCGTCTAATTGAGGGTCTCCAGAGTCAATCCTCAGACAAGGGATAGTGTAAAGTTTTGCAAGAGACGACACTACAATTATGCCTTCCTTTCCGCTCCTCCTGATGATCTCAGGTCCTATTTCTTGGTTTCCTCTACCGAAAATGAAGCCTTGTCCCCCTATCGGTGTGACTACTATGAAAACCTTTCGATTAATTGCCATGTTTAAAAGATCAAGATAAGATACGTTCTTCTTTAGGAGTTTTTTACCTAAGAATAGATCCACTCCGAGATAATTTACATCATTAAAGCCTAATCTCTTTTCTATTTTCTTCACTGTTAGTCCAGTTCCGAATACGTAGTAAGCATCTTCCCTCATATTCTCTATTACAAAATCAGCTATACCTTCTGTATCATCAGTTGGAATTTCGCTTTTCGGAGGAACTGAAAGCGTGTCTGCCCTGATAGTTAAAGCCTTGAAGTACGACCTAACCTTATATATGCCTTTTCTATATTCGTATTCATCCACATCCACTATGTCAGTGACTTCTTCCCTAGCATTTCCTTTGAAGAAGATGGATAGTAACCTTCCAGAAGCCTCAGGGGTCTGAGCGAAGACTCCGCTGTGCATCTTTACGCCTGTTGGAATTCCTAAAATAGGTAGGTCAATTCCGATTTCAGCTAACTTGGAGCATATATCCCTTGCAGTTCCATCGCCTCCGGCGAATACTATGATAGATACTCCTTGCTCTACCATCAAGGCCACAGCTTTCTTTGTATCTTCGGCAGAGCTATCTTCACGTCCTACGTCAAGTACCTTGAAGTTGAAGTTCGTTCCCTTGACGTAGTTTTCTCCCATGTTTAACCGGGGAGTAAAATATAGAGGTGAAGTTGGAGCATATCTTAGAAACCTAGAAACCCTATCTGGCGTTTCGGGATTCATCGTCCGCTTTGAGTCGCTTCCCTTCTCTCCTGTCCTACCTCCAGATCCCGCATAAGGGTTGACAAGGAACCCTATCTTAAGCGACATTTACGTTCTCCAGTATTTTGACCGATATTTTTAACGCTAGCCTCAAGTCTTGAGGAGTTATAAAGAAGCTCACATCTCCCTCTTTGGCTTCTCTGAAGGCCTCGGATATTTCCTGCAACAAATTTCCCATTGCCATGTCGTCGGTTTTAGGGGGGAGCTCTATTTTTCCGTTTTCGAATACAGCTATTAAAACCCTTTCAGCTCCCTGCTTTATGACCTCATCTCTTAATTCGAGGACTCCACGTTGACGTAAAAGAGTTCCACCTCCCCTTAAAAGGATGCCATATGACTCCCAACCTATGCTCTTGAGGGTGGCTTGCTTAACGATAACCCTCTTCAATATTTCATTTAGGACTGACTCTCCTTTCTCCGTGAGAACTGTCCCTCCTACCTTGTCTGTCTCAACTAGGCCAAGTTCCTTCATTCTCCTTATTAACGTCTTCATGCTAGCTTCCTTGAGACCAACCTTCTTCATGAGGGAAATCCTCCCTATCGGCTGGTTCTCCTTTATGGTGATGAGGGTTAAAGCCACATGCCCTTCATCGTATTTCGGGGAATTCCCTTGCTTCGTCGAAGTAATCTCAGCGATCACTGATGGGACGTCCATATTTAAAAAGATCAAATATAGCTTATAAGACATGCTAAAGGGTAAGAACTTCCTCTGCCTGCTGGACTTCGAGAGGAAGGACATAGATCTGATGTTGGACACTTCGTTCATGATGAAGAGATGGGTTTACTCCAACTCTATACAGAAGACCTTAGAAGGAAAGACAATAGCGTTGATCTTTGAGAAACCCAGCACTAGGACGAGGATAAGCTCTGAGGTAGCTGTGCACAAGCTTGGCGGTTTCCCAATAGTTCTTGACAAGAACGCCTTACAAATCTCCAGAGGAGAAACTGTAGAAGACACTGGAGCAGTGATGGGAAGGATGGTGAACGGAATAGGTGCTAGGGTGCTTAGGCATGAGACCTTAGAGAGGCTTGCATCGAGCTCTAATTTACCCATCATAAACTTGCTAAGCAACTTCTCTCACCCGCTTCAAGGTCTGACCGACATGATGACTATTAAGGAAAAGTTCGGAGAAAGGAAGGTAAAGATATCCTTCGTAGGCGATGGGAGGGACAACGTTTTGATGAGCTTAGCTTCGATCTCCTGTTCTTTAGGTTACGATTTGAACGTAGCCTCTCCATCGTCTATGAAGCCTGATCAGTCCATGGTTAGGAGATTAGAAGAACGCTGTGATGAGTTCGGTGCATCTCTGGAGTTTATGGAAGACCCTTATGAGGCTGTGAGAGGGACTTCCGTGGTCTACACCGATGTGTGGATAAGCATGGGTGAGGAGAACATTGCCGAGAGCAAAAAGAAACAGCTGAGCAAATATAGGGTCACATCTGACTTGATGAAGTACACTACAGAGGACTCAATTTTCATGCATTGTCTCCCTGCAGTGAGGGGTGAAGAGGTAGACCATGATGTGATAGATGGTAAGAAGAGTGCGGTGTGGGACCAAGCAGAGAACAGGCTGTATACAGCCATGGCAGTCTTCACTCTATTTATAAGTTGAGAAAAAAAGGATAAAAAGGACGGAAAAAGGGAGTTTTTTGTGATTAAGTTAACCACTCACTTGAAGAAATCTTCTATCTTAGTTTGTTTAATTAGACTTGAGACTGATCTTGTAGAGAACAAGTCTACTTTCTTGTCCTTTAGCCTACTTTGAACGAAAGAGACCGCCTCATTTAAGCTGTCGAATGTTGAAATCTTGTTCTCCATGGCATTCCTCACGGTCTCCCTTATGTGCCAGTTTCCTACAGGGGCGTAATACTCCTTCGTTATTTCCCTGATTATTATGATACCAGCTTGTATGCCTTCTCTATATAGTTTCTCCATTACAGCCAACCTAGCCGCCATGTATCCTCCGTCCATGTATTCGTATTTCCCCCAAAAGTCCTCACTCAGCTCTACCACTGTAGTCTCGCTTGACCACAAGCTTAGCGGATACCATATTTCTATCCATGAGGAGCGATAATTTCCTGGGTATAGGATCACATGAAAATAGTTCCCCAAGTAAGAGGAGTGATACACTGAGACTGAATCAATAGTCCTGCTCCTCTCCTTCACCTTCTCTAGAAGAGACGTCCCAATTATGCTGTCAATTGATGTTATAGCCCACCTAGTAGGAACCAACTTCCTGTTCTTCTTGAGCCCCAGTAGGCCCATGGACATGGCAGAGATCAGCTTGTAGATGTCCTCTCCCTGGAAGTAAGCCTGAACCACGGCTTCAGATGCCTTCATGTCGTCGAAAATGAGCTTTTCTAAGGTCCTGCTCAACATTGCGTTATCGTTAACCTTGAGGTTCTGCAATGGTGCCGATGGACCTCTAGGCATTATAACTCCGTCAAATTTAAGCCTTGCATCTGGAGTTGAAGAGAGCAGAACGTCGTATCTGACGGGTCTCTGGGAAACGCTGGAAATTGAAATCTCCTTCTCGTATAAGCCCCATGGGTCATCTATTCGCTGGTCCTTCACGGCTGAGAGCAATCCTGATCTGTATCCTATTATGTCGGACAATGTAGCTCTGTTCCACCATCCTCGTGGATCCTCGTACTTCCTTGCCTCGTCTCCGTACACGTTAGGGGGTACGTTGTACATGACTTTGACCTTAGGATATCCCCTCTCCCCTACTATTACGCTGGGAGGAGAAGACCCGTTAACGCTCCTATCGTTTACGTTAATTCCTTGAAGCACGTTTATGAAAGACCTAAACCTCTCAATGATCGGGCAATACGATAGCCCGCATAGGTACTTGGAGCCTTTACATTTGACGCATAGCTCAGCCGGTATCTTTCTCATTTCTTCAGCTTCCTCTGTATATGCCATACTACAATGTCCAATTTAGCCTTTCCAGACAGACCTAACTCAACTGGTTTCGCCTTCTTCTTCCTTATGCAGTCAAGGATATCATCAACGTTGAACTCGCTCAGCTCTAATGCGTTATACGCCGAGCCAATTGCAGAAGGAACGTGAGAGTCACTGTTTGCTAAGCCAGGAAGACCAAGCTTCGAAGCGGCCTCCTTAGCTTTTTCGTTTGCTATTCTGTTTGCCTTTGAATTGAAGGTTTCTATTGCGTCAAACTTATAATCAAACAGATGGTCTCCTATCCCAGCCCTGAATATGTCAAAGGGGTGTGAGGGGAAAACTATACAGCTGTTCTCTTTAGCATAGTCCACGAGTTCCTTTACGCCTCGAGGCGGAGACGGAGGGAAGTTACATAGGATCACAACATGTCCAAACTCAGTTGTGACCTCCTGCCCTGGTAAAACGGGTAGTTCATTAACTTCCTTTATCCCCTTGGACGTATCGTGGTCTGTGATGGATATGAAAATCCCTTTCTTCTTGGCAGTTTCGAACATCTCCTTAGGAGAGGCTTTCCCGTCGCTGAAGAAGGTATGTACATGAAAATCTACGAAAAGGACCATGAGGTTTAATTCTCAGCGTTATATATATCCTAGTTCCTTCATAATCTCCAGGGTAAGTACTGTTATCCCTGCAGCGCCTCTTACTAGATTGTCTCCTAAGACTACGAACCTAAGTATGTCGTCTTCAACCTTAATCCTGCCTACACTGGTGGACATTCCATCGCTCAAATCCCTAGCGGGTTGAGGTCTATCCTCCTCATCCCTGAGCACTATTGGGAACTTCGGTGCTGTAGGCAAACCCCTCAACTGAGGGAGGGACTTGAACTCCCTTATAGACCTTTTTATAGAGTCGAGGTCTGCCTTCTCTTGGAGCTCCACGTTTATGACGCCCATGTGCCCTACCTTAACCGGAACCCTGGTCGACGTAACGTAGATGACGTTATTGGCGTTCTTTATTTTACCATCCTCTACTTTCCCCAACATCTTATTTATCTCCTTAGGTATCTTGTCCTCCTCACCCTTAATGTAAGGTATCACGTTGTTCTCTATCGCCATGAAAGGTAGACCTGAATAGCCAGCCCCGCTTACTGCCTGCATCGTGGTGATGAATGTTCTCTTTGGGGTAATTGAAGAGAATATCGGTTTGAGTGGCATGGTCATGATTGAGGCGGTGCAGTTAGGGTTCTTTACCATAACCCCTTTCCAGCCCTTTCTCTCCCTTTGATGCTTCAATATCTCCAAATGCTCCCAGTTCACCTCTGGGTTTATGAGAGGAACGTCTGGGTCCATCCTGAACGGTGAAGCGTTAGAGATCACTGTTATTCCCTCCTTCACTAGTTTTAATTCTACATCCTCTGCAAGGTCGTTTGGAAGGGCAGAGAGGACTACGTCTACGTCCTTGTGGTCTTCTGGGTTAGTGGATGTCATTCTCATGCCCTTGACTTGGTCTGGGATTTCTCCTTGCTCTATCCACCTGACCGAGTCCTCGTATTTCTTGCCCACCTTTGATGGAGACGCGCTGACCTTAGTGAGCTCTATGAAAGGGTGAGAGGAAAGTATCCTCACCATCTTCTGTCCTACCATTCCCGTTGACCCTAGAAGTGATACCTTTATTTTGTCCATTTCAACACCTCGTCATGAAGTTCTCTACCTAGTACTTCAGCATTTCCGCTGTTGACTATAAAAGTAGTGCTTACCCTTGAGAGCCCTCTAGATACCATTATTGGGTCGTACGAAGAAGCTATTCCTAACAATTTAGACGATATTTCACTTTTCCTCATCCCACACCCTACAACGCTTATGGCTGAGACGTCCTCCAATCTAACGTCCTTTATGAGGTTCCCCTTCAACTGCGATAATCTCTCTATAAGGCCCGGAACTGATTTTTCATCTACGACCAAGTTTATTGTAGTCTCGGATGCTGGTTGTGAAATTGCGATGATGTTGACCCCAACATCTCTAGCCTCTGTCATTATAGCTGAGGCTGAACCTACCTTTCCTACAATTTTTGTGCTTTCCACAGAAACCATCTTCAACCGATCCAGCGTTGCCACACCTTTCACGGCGTCCTCATTGGTGCACTCACCGTTTATTATCGTCGATCCGCTCTCGTAGAGGGACTCTACTTCTACTGTTATGTCGGAGTGGAACATAGGATCGAATGTCCTAGGGTGTAGCCTCTTGGCTCCAAGCTGTGCTAGCTCTATGGCTTCCTCTAAGGAAAGGCGAGGGATACTCTTGGCTTTGCTGAACTTCCTCGGGTCTCCCGTCATTATCCCTGGGACTTCGGTCACTAACTTGACCTTGTTGATCCCAAGGACCTTTGCTATGGAGGTGGCGGAGTAATCGCTTCCTCCCCTTCCAAGCGTAGTTATCTTTCCGTCGTTGGTCGTCCCTATGAAACCCGGGAAAACTACTACGTTAGACTTCACGTTGGATAACAAGCCCTTCATTCTCATCTCTGAAGCATCTGCAATTATGTTAGCATCACCGAAATTCGAATCGGTTATGAAAGGAGGATCAACGATCCCTGAGGCATCTATCCCTTTAGTCCTGAGGACAGCGGAAAGCGTCACTACTGCCATCCTTTCACCGAATGAAAGTATGTAGTCCTTAGTCCTAGGGGTCACCTCTCCTAAGACCCTTATAGACCATGCGACCCTGAAGAGCTCGTCAGCCAGCCTTGAAATATCCCTGAAGGCTTTCTCGAACTCCTTTCCATCAGTTACCTTACCCAGCAGTTTAATGTGTCTATCGTAGATGTCACTTACGATCTCGACCCCCTTATCGATGGATGTAGATATCTGAATCAGATCGTTAGTGACTCCCTTGATGGCTGAGGTCACTACGACCAGCTTTTCCTTTTCGCTATAGCTATCAATCTTCCTAGCTATCAGTTCGTAGTCCTTTTCGTCCTTCTGGATGGAACCTCCAATTTTAACTACTATTATGGTCGTTCACCTCTTCCAAGATTATTTTTTCGATAAACGAAGGATTGATGAGTATTCTCTTGGTCTCCGCTTTCCCCATCGAATCGGGGTCCTTGAGGGAATGACCTGTGAGTATGATTACAGTTTTTTCATCAGATGATATAATTTTTCTATCTAAAGCTTTATAATACCCTGCTAGCGACGCTGCGGAAGCGGGTTCTGCACCAACGCCTTCTTTCCTGGCCAAGTCACGTTGTGCCTTGAGTATCTCGTTGTCAGAGACTACGAGCATTGTTCCGTTAGACTCCCTCACGGCCTTCATTGCCTTCCTCCAATTTACCGGTTTCCCTATTCTTATCGCAGTCGCTACTGTCTCAGGGCTATCAGTGAAGACGGGAGATTGGCTTCCTTCTATGAAAGCCCTCGCTATAGGAGAAGCACCTTCTGCCTGAACGCCTATCATCCTGGGAATTTTATCTGTCACTCCAGCCTTCATGAGTTCAGTAAAACCTTTCCATATTGCATATATGTTTCCAGCGTTTCCAACTGGAACTATAACTGCGTCCGGTACTCCTATGTCCTCAGTAATCTCAAATGCTATGGTCTTCTGTCCTTCAAGTCTCCACGGGTTAAACGAGTTAAGTGGGTAGACTATCCCAAGATCCTTGTATAGCTTCATTACAGCACCCATAGCAACGTCGAAGCTACCCTCAACTTCCATTATTGTTGTCCCGTAAAGTATAGACTGTGCTAGCTTTCCTAGTGCGACCTTTCCTTTAGGCAGGACTATGAAGCTCTTAATGCCAGCCCTAGCTGCGTATGCTGCTGCAGCAGCCGCAGTGTTGCCTGTGGACGCAGCGATCACAGTCTTATAGCCATTGGAGACCGCAGAGCTGACAGCCACCGTCATCCCTCTGTCCTTAAAGCTACCCGTGGGGTTAACTCCCTCATATTTCATGTACAAGTTTCTGTTGATGTTGCAAGACCTAATTAGAGGGGTTCCTCCCTCATTTATCGATATCAGTCTCTTGTACTCTCCTGCTATAAGCCTTTTATACCTCCAAACTCCGCGTCCCCTCAATTCTGAGAAAGAGAAATCGGATGGAGGTTCCACTATTATTTCCATCAGGCCCCCGCATTTAGGGCATAATATAGTATTTTGATCTATTTCTTTTTCATAACCACATTCCAAACATTTCATTACTCCGCTTAGTTTGTTTCCAACCGCGATTCACCAACGTCCTTAAGACTATTTTTTAAACATAAAAAACTTTTATTGCGTAATGGCGTTTTCCGATTTACGCGAGTACTTAAGCTATATGAGGAAAAACGGCAAACTCATAGAAGTAGATTCCGAAGTTAGTACCGACTTAGAGATAGCTGAAATAAGCAGGAGGGCGACATACTCTCATTTATATCCTTTGGTCTTCAGCAGGGTTAAGGAATTCCCTAAATGGAAGGTAGTGTCAAATATTTTCTATTCATTAGATGGAATTTACGACGTTCTTCAAACGAGAGATTTAGAGGGTATCTCCAGAAGTTTCCTTGAGGGCTTCTCAGACATGCCAATAACATTGCTCGACAAGGTTAAGTCCCTCCGCGATGTATTAAAACTTGGGAAGTTCACCCCGAAATCTAAGAGGCCGTCTTTCGCCGAGTCCGACTTGAAGCTTACTTCTGTACCCGCGATAAAGACGTGGCCTAAGGACGCGGGGAAGTTCTTCACTTTCTCGTTGACCATAACCAAAGATCCTGATACTGGAGTCCATAATGTAAGCGTGTACAGAATTCAGATAGTGGACAGCGAAAGGGCGATAATACATTGGCAGGCATTTAAGAGGGGTTCGATGTCCGCCATGAGGTATAAAGAAAAGGGAATCAGTAAGGTCCCTGTGGCCATAGTCAACGGTGTTGACCCAGCAGTAGCGTTCACAGCAGCGTCACCAGTTCCTGCAGGCCTCGACAAGTATTTGTTCGCAGGTATTATGAGAGGGGAGGGAGTAGAAGTAACAGAGCTCGATAACGGGATCGTAGTTCCCTCATCGGCAGAGACAGTATTCGAGGGCTATGTAGACACTGATGAACTGATAGATGAAGGTCCTTTCGGTGACCACCTCGGATATTACACTCCAAAGGACCTCTTCCCTGTCTTTCATTTGACGAAGAGCTACTCCAGGGAAGACCCTTATTTTCATGTAACTTCAGTCGGGAAACCTCCTCTTGAAGATGCTTGGATAGGAAAGGGAGTGGAGAGGATATTCTTGCCATTTGCAAAGATGGTAATTCCTGAGCTAGTGGATATGAACCTCCCAGAGTATGGCGTATTTACAGGGGTGGGGATTTTCTCTATTAGAAAATATTACCCCGGTCAGGCTAAACGTGCGATGATGGCAATTTGGGGACTAGGACAGCTGAGCCTTCTTAAGTTCGTCATCGTAGTTGATTCGGACGTCAACGTACATAACCTGAACGAGGTGTTGTTTGCCCTATCGACTAGGGTAGACCCTCAAAGGGATGTTATGATAGTCAATAGCGTGCTTACGGACTCCTTGGACTTCAGCACGCCCTCTCCTCCTCTTGGTAGCAAGATAGGAATAGATGCTACGAGGAAATTCAAGGAAGAGATAGGAAGGGAGTGGCCTGAAGAAGTAAGCTCAGATCCTGTAGTGCAAAGGAGCGCGGAAGAGCTGATCTCCGAGCTCAAATCGAGATATCTTCCCTCCTGACCATTTCGCCGTCTCTAAATATGACCACTAACAAAACTGGATCCGGTAGCTTCAAAGGGACTTCTACAGTCTCTCCCTGACCTAAAGTTTTGTTCATTCTCAGGTCATCTCCTATGTTCCTTATTCCCTTTCCGTCAATGGTGTCAACGGTAACGCCGTACTTTACAGTTACCGCAAAAAGCGTCAAAACTCTTTCGGATATGTTTTTTATTAAAAGACTTTTGCCATTATTAGCCACGGAAAAGTAACGCATCATTATTTCACTTGGAATCATCGTATTATAAGATTCCTTCCTTTAACTGTTTCCCTATCAAGTATCAAGATAAGATGGCAAGCACAAAGGTAAATGATTTCATAAAGAATTGGGGTGGAGGGAAGCAGGAGCCTAGCGTAGCTGAGAAGATAAAAGGTGCTTTCAAGCCTAAGGAGCCTTTGAGGTACAGGCTGGTAATGGCAAACTATAGACTTAAGACAATGATAAGCAGGCTAGAGGTTCACGTTTCCAGAATGCAGGAGAGAGACAGGATACTTTTCGAGAAAGTAGTAGATGCACAGATGAGCAAGGACAATATGAGGGCAGCCATGTACGCTAATGAGATAGCGGAAATAAGGAAGATAAGCAAGCAGTTGCTCACAACTCAGATTGCCTTAGAACAAGTTCAATTGAGGCTTGAAACAGTGACAGAGCTAGGGGACGTGTTCACCAATCTAGTCCCCGTGATAGGCGTGGTAAACGAGCTCAGGAATTCAATGAAAGGGGTTATGCCAGAGATAAGCATGGAATTATCAGAGCTTGAGGAAGGTCTGCAGGAAGCTGTGTTCGAAGCTGGAGACTTCACCGGAGGAGGAGTAGACTTCACCACAGCATCGCCGGAGGCAAGGAAGATATTGAACGAAGCAGCAGTGGTTGCCGAGCAGAGAATGAAGGAGAACTTCCCAGAGCTCCCAGGGTTCGTCACGTCTACACAGAAAGCCTCTAATGGCACTGAACAAAAGTGAAAGTAGGTCTGTAACTTTCTAATAAATAATATTTCTTCCCTACCCTTTTTACGATAGTATATAACTGTAAAAAGTTTTTTATAACGTCCTTCTCTATTATATAATGGGGATAATTGATTGGTCGAGTCTCTTAAAGAGGCTCTTGTTCTCGACCTTATTAACATAAGGAAGGATATGATAGAACTCGTCGGGGGCAAGGGCGCTAACTTAGGGGAGCTTGTAAGCTTCGGCATACGTGTTCCTCCAGGATTCGTGATAACTTCTAAATCATTCAAATATTTTATTGAATACAACGGGTTGAAGAGCAAGATAGCTGATGCTTTGTCATCATCAAGTGACTCCTTTGAGGCAAGCGATAGAATAAAATCTCTAATTATGGAGTCTAAAATGCCCGAGGATTTAGGGCAATCCATTATGTCGTCCTTCGATGAGCTTAGAAGAAATGTCGGTAAGGACATCTTGGTAGCTGTGAGGTCATCCGCAACGGCTGAGGATATAGCAGAGGCTAGCTTTGCGGGACAGCAGGACACTTACCTTAACGTTGATAGAGAACACCTTTTAGAAAACGTAAAGAAAGTCTGGGCTAGCTTGTACACTGCACGTGCAATAGAATACAGGAAGTCAAAGTCCATTGATACACTGAGCGTTTCCATGGCAGTAGTGGTTCAAAAAATGGTCAATTCGAGAACTTCAGGAGTAATGTTTACGCTTCACCCTGCGACCGGCGAGAACGACGTAGTTGTCATAGAAGGGAGCTGGGGATTAGGAGAGGCTATTGTGGGAGGGAAGGTAACCCCTGACGAATACGTTGTAGACAAAGCTACACTTAAGGTGAAAGAAAGGAAGGTATCTAACAAGACATTGAAGATAGTTTATGATAAATCGACAAACGCTAACAAGGAAGTGAAAATAGAGGGAAATGAGGCAGAGACGATCTCCTTCTCTGAGGAGGAAGCCGTAGAACTAGCTAGGTTAGGGTTGAAGATCGAAGATCACTATAAGAGACCAATGGACATAGAGTGGGCGATAGACTCAGACTTTACTTTCCCTGAAAGCGTATTCATAGTCCAAGCTAGACCTGAGACGTATTGGTCATCTAGGAAGGTTGAAAAGAAGCCAGAGGCAGAAGAAAAGAACCTGCAGACAGGGAAAGTAATAGTGAAGGGCCTTCCAGCGAGCCCCGGCATAGCATCTGGAACAGCTAGAGTCATATTTGACCTATCAGACGCCAAGGGCTTCCAGAAAGGGCAGATCCTCGTAACTAGAATGACTGATCCTGACTGGGTTCCGATAATGAAGATAGCAGGCGCAATAGTCACTGATGAAGGCGGAATGACTAGCCATGCCTCCATAGTTTCGAGGGAATTAGGAGTTCCGGCTATAGTCGGAAGCAAGGACGCTACGAAGCTCATCAAGGACGGACAGGAGATAACTGTGGATGCCATACGTGGAATAGTCTATGACGGTAGGCTTCTTCCAAAAGAGGAAGAGAGACCTGCTACGACAGCCACAACGGCATTGAGCAAAGAGCTACTCATGAGCCTATACCCGGTCACTGCTACGAAGATATACATGAATTTAGGAGAGCCCACGCTGATAGACAAGTATCAAGACCTTCCATTTGACGGAATAGGTCTGATGAGAATAGAGTTCATAGTTAGCGAATGGGTCAAATACCATCCACTTTATCTGATTAAGACCGGACAATCGAATCTATTCATAGATAAGCTATCCGAGGGCGTAGCAAAGGTCGCTCAGGGCATATATCCGAGACCAGTGGTTGTAAGGTTCTCCGACTTCAAGACCAACGAGTATAGGAAACTTCAAGGAGGTGAGGAGTTCGAGCCAGAGGAGAGGAACCCTATGCTAGGATGGAGAGGAGTATCGAGGTATGTGAGCAAAGTATACGAGCCAGCCTTTAGGCTTGAGGTTAGGGCTATACTTAAAGCCAGAGAGGAAATGGGACTAAAGAACGTCTGGGTAATGTTCCCCTTTGTGAGGACTACGTGGGAGCTCAAGAGGGCTATCTCGATTATGGAAGAGGAAGGATTGAGGAGAAGTTCAGATTTCAAAGTATGGATAATGGCTGAGGTGCCTTCAGTTGTTGTCCTCGCAGATGAGTTCTCGAAGATGGTGGACGGCTTCAGCGTAGGTAGCAATGATTTGACCCAGCTTACATTAGGTGTAGATAGGGACTCAGACCTGCTTGCAAGCATGGGCTACTACGACGAGAGGGATCCGGCTGTGATGGCTTCGATACGTAGTCTGATAAAAACTGCACACAGAAACGGGGCTACAGTGTCCATATGCGGTCAGGCTCCAAGCAACTACCCAGAAGTCGCGGAACAGCTAGTGAGGGCAGGGATAGATAGCGTCAGCGTTAATCCCGATACCGTGGTAAGGACTAGGAGGTACATAGCCTCAGTAGAGCATAAGATCATCTTGGAGGAATCTAGCGGTACTAAAAGAAAAATGAGACATTAAAATACATAACTCCTCNNAAAAAAACTTTTAGCAAAACCTTTTTATTAATCAGAATTCAACTAACGCTCAGTTTTTTGTTACTTTTCTGTAATTTCTGAAAACACTCCTTGCATATTCGCCTAGACTTGTCGTGATAAGCAGTACACTCTATGCAGATTAATCTTCCACAGCACTCGCAGTACCCTATTGCCAAGTTCCTCTGACATAGTTGACACATGCTCATTTCGCATACCTTGCAGATCCCCCTTTCCTTGTTGAAGTCTTCCTCACATACTTTCCTTCCGCATACCTTGCAACAATATTTTGAATCGTTCTCCCAGCATATTTCACATTTCAATGAATTTTTTGAATTTATCCAGAGCTTCTTCATCATTCTTTGCCTGAACAGGTGGATGTTTGAAGTAGAAAGCCGAAACGTCGTTTAGAGGTCCTCCTATCCCTCTATCTTTAGCAAGCTTTACTGCCCTTATTACATCGACCAGAACTGCAGCACAGTTAGATTTATCGTCTACTTCCAAGGATGCTTCGACTTTGATCGGCATTCCGGCGAATCCCTGTCCTTTCACGTAGATATATGCGACCTTTGTGTTACCAAGAAAAGGTATGTAGTCACTCGGGCCGATTCTTATTTTGCCTTCCTTTTCAATGTCCTCGTTCTCCAAGGTGCTGGTTACAGCCTTGGTTTTGCTTATCCTCTTCGAATGTAACCTTTCTTCTGTCTTCATGTTCAGGAAGTCCGTGTTTCCTCCCACGTTGAGCTGATAAGTTTCGTCCACTGAAACTCCTCTCATCATGAAAAGGGAGGTTATGGATCTATGGAATATAGTAGCCCCTACTTGGCTCTTCACATCGTCACCAGCTATTGGAATTCCCTTTTGAGCAAACAGTTTGGGAAACTCCCCAGTAGGGTCGCTAGCTATGAAGACTGGAATGGCGTTTACGAAGCCCACGTTTGCTTCAAGCGACGCTCTAGCGTAAAGTCTGGAGGCCTTCTCGCTACCTACTGGGAGCATGTTAACTAACACATCAACTTTAGTTCTCTTCAGCGTGTCCACAACTTCCTCAAACTTTCCGTCTGATGAAGGGTCGAAGACTTCCTTCATATGGGGTGCAACTCCGTCCTCAACGGGCCCTGGAAGTACCCTCACTCCTTTCATCTCAACGTCAGTTATCTTAGGAGTTAAGTTAGGCTTTTGGAATATAGCTTCAGATATGTCCTTGCCTACCTTGTTCTTAGACACGTCAAAAGCCGCAACTACTTCAATGTCAGTTATTCTATAACCTCCAATAATAGGGGTTATCAGTCCTTTAGTGTAGTCCTTTCCCATTTTCCTATAGAATTCTATACCTTGAATTAGCATTGAGGCGCAATTTCCTAGTCCAGCTATAGCTACCTTTATCATCACACTTTAATGTGAGCTGTATAAAATATATTTAAGTGATGAGACCTTAGAACGGATAAGTGAAGAAGTGGAGCGACTCTGAGGTGATTCCGTGTTAAGGAGGCTAAACGCTAGAGTTTATGGTAAAGTACAAAAGGTAGGTTTCAGGAACTTCGTTAAGGTACATGCAGTGAGACTTGGGCTGAAAGGATACGCTAAGAACCTCCCCGACGGTACGGTAGAGGTTGTTGCAGAAGGATATGAGGAGTCCCTTTCAAGCCTGTTAGAATACCTTAGAAGCGGTCCTCCGGCTTCAGTTGTAGAGAAGGTAGAACATTCCTTTCTAGATTACAAAGGGGAATTCAACGATTTCAAGACATATTAAACTTTATAAAAGCTGACGTTTTTAATGGTAGTGGTAGGTGTATATGATACACCAATGGTAAATAACGCAGAAGAAATTCTTCCAAAGTATTGGTACAATATAATACCGGATCTTCCTAAACCTCTGCCTCCTCCTAGGGATCCCCTAGGGGCTGAGTTCTCTAGGATAGATCTGTTAAGGACAATTCTTCCAAAGGAAGTCCTGAGGCAACAGCTAACGATAGAGCGGTACATAAAGATCCCTGACGAGGTTAGAGAGAGGTATCTAGCCATAGGTAGACCCACTCCTTTACTCAGGGCAAAGAGACTTGAGGAATATCTGGGAACGCCTGCTAAAATATACTTTAAGTATGAAGGCGCTACGCCGACGGGTTCACATAAGATAAACACAGCGCTTCCTCAAGCTTACTTCGCTAGAGAGGAAGGAATAGAACACGTGGTGACAGAGACAGGCGCTGGCCAGTGGGGCACAGCCACTGCGCTTGCTGCTACAATGTATGGCATGAAGTCCACCGTATTCATGGTTAAGGTAAGTTATGAGCAGAAGCCTATGAGAAAGAGCATCATGCAACTTTACGGAGGTGAAGTATACCCTAGCCCTACTGATCTGACGGAGTTCGGGAAGAAGGTGAAGAAGGAGAACCCAAATCATCCGGGATCGTTAGGTGTGGCAATGAGCGAGGCAATCGAGTATGCCTTAGATCACCACTTGAAATACCTAGTAGGAAGCGTCCTAGACGTGGTCATATTGCATCAGAGCGTGATAGGTCAAGAGACCATAGCCCAACTGGACGAATTGGGAGAAGAACCCGATGTGCTTATAGGATGTGTAGGAGGAGGGAGCAACTTCGGCGGTTTCTCTTTTCCGTTCATAGGAAATGGTAGGGGCAAGAAATACATAGCAGTAGCCTCAGCTGAGATTCCTAAATTTAGCACTGGAGAGTATAAATACGACTTCCCCGACAGCGCAGGCTTGCTTCCCTTGGTGAAGATGATAACGATGGGAAACAGCTACGTCCCTCCGCCCATATACGCAGGAGGACTGAGGTATCACGGAGCTGCACCTTCTCTTAGCTTGCTAATGAAGGAAGGAATAGTAGGTTGGAGAGAATATAACGAGAATCAGATATTCGAAGCAGCCCAGATGTTCATGAGGACACAGGGGATAGTCCCTGCACCGGAGTCATCTCACGCTATAAGAGCCGTGATTGAAGAGGCATTGGAAGCGAAAAGGGCTAACAGGAAGGAAGTTATAGTGTTTAACCTGAGCGGTCATGGACTTTTAGATCTTCCGAACTACGACTCAATGATGAGGAGGGTGACTAGCAATGAGCAGAGATAAGATGTTAGTAGTTTACATGACCTTAGGGTATCCTGACAACGAGAGATACCTTGAGTTCATGGAAGAAGCTGTCAAGAACGGAGCCGACATACTGGAAATAGGGATTCCGCCTAAGTATGCTAAGTACGACGGCCCCGTCATTAGAAAGAGCTATGAGAAAGTTGCAGGCAAGTTCGATCTATGGAGTTTCCTTCCTGAGACTAGGAAAGTTATAGGTGAAACCAAGGCTGTGGCTCTGACTTACTTGGAGGACTGGGCGTCTGAACTGGACGACTTCCTCTACAAGTTGAAGGGAGCAGGTCTTGACGGAGTTCTGTTTCCAGATCTGCTAATCGACTTCGTTGATGATTACCGAGCATACTCCTCTAGAGTTAGAGAGAAGGGATTAAGCAATGTAATATTTACAGCGCCTTCCGTACCGGACAGGATGATAATGCAGGTTTCCAGACAATCTGACCTATTTCTTTATTACGGAGTGAGGCCTACGACTGGAATACCCTTGCCTATAACTGTGTCATCCCTTGTAACTAGAGTGAGGAACTTGGTGGACAACAAGCTAGTAGTAGGGTTCGGTCTTTCGGACGAGAATGACCTTAGAAAGGCTTTGAAGGCGGGAGCAGACGGTGCAGCAATAGGCACTGCCTTCATACAAGCAATTGATAACGGAGGAGTAAAACAAGCTGTCGATCTGGTTATAAAATTAAGGTCGATACTTGATGAGTTTTGAGCTCAGGAGATTAGTAGAAAGGAAAGACCTAAGCGAGGAGGAAGCCTTCTCTTTAGGCAGTAAATTCATGAAGGGAGAGCTAAATGAACCGTTGATGGCTGGACTCCTTGTCGCTTTGAGGATGAAGGGAGAGAGAGCTGAGGAAATAGCAGGGTTCGCAAGGTCAATGAGGTCATTTATGGTCAGAGTTGACGGAAAGCCGGAAGCCTTGGACACAGCAGGGACAGGAGGAGATGGAATGAACACGGTGAACGTGAGCACAGCCTCTGCAGTTGCAATGAGCTCTCTAGTGCCAGTCTTCAAACACGGGAATAGAGCTGTAAGTAGCAACAGCGGAAGCGCTGACGTACTTGAGGCTTTCGGTTACGACATAGTCGTGAAGCCAGAGGAGGTAAGCGAAACAGTAAGCAAGGCAAATTTCGTGTTCCTATTTGCCCAGATCTATCATCCAGCTATGAAGAACGTAGCTGGGGTCAGGAAAAGCTTGGGAATTAGAACGTTATTTAATGTGCTAGGTCCTTTCACGAACCCAGCTTCAGTTAGGAAGCAAGTAATAGGCGTGTTTTCAAGGGAATACATGGACGTCCTCATTGAAGCAGCGAAAATCCTGGACTATGAGAAGCTCGTTCTCGTTCACGGAGAGCCCGGCATAGATGAAGTGAGCGTTTCAGGCAGAACGTTCATGAAGGTATTGAAGGGAGGGAAGGTCACGGACTACGAAATAACTCCGGAAGACCTTGGCATAAAGCCCGTAGAACTCAAGCGTGTTACAGTTACATCAGCGGAAGAGTCAGCAATGAAGATATTGAAGGCATCTCTGGGGAAAGATAAGGAAGTTTCAGCGTTTCTCAAGGCTAATATGGCAGTTGAACTGTTTCTTCTCGACAAAGTGAAAGACGTGAAGGATGGATACGAGATGGCCGAATCGCTATTGGGAGATTTACCTTCTAGGCTGAAAATTGTCGTACAGAGTCACGGAAATCCCTCAAAGCTCAACGCTATGTTAGGTAGACTGCAATGAAATTGAAGATATGTGGAGTCGCAACCTTGGACGATGCTGTCTTCCTGAGCGAAATAGGTGTAGACATGATAGGGATAGTGAATGAGCCATCGAGCCCCCGCTTTGCAAAGAGGGAGTTCAATAAGATTGTGAAGTCCAAGGTAGATAAGCCAGTAGTGGGAGTGACGGTGAATGGAGATCTCTCTTTACAAGGAGAAGACATGCTCCAGATCCACAGAGTCCTCTCTGCGGGGGAGCTATCTCACCTTACTACCGTGAACGTTTCTAACTTCATTTTCTACGTCCCGGCGTCAGAAGAAGGTAAGGTGTACCTCAAAGATCTGGTTTCACTGGGAGTTAAGAACGTTCTAGTTGATTCCCCAAGGAAGGGAGAAAAGACCTCACTCAAGGTAGCTAGAGAAATCCTAGATGTCTTCCCTAATGCGGGGATAGCCGGAGGGATAACGCCTTTCAACGTGATGGACTTCATCCGCCTGAACCCGGGCTGGATAGACGTCTCAAGCGGGGTTGAGTCATATCCGGGCAAGAAAGACCATGATAAGGTAATGAAGATCAAAGAGGCTGTGAGAAATGGAGTATAGGATCTCTGACTTTCCGTCTCCAATATTACTCTTCTCTAAGCTAGAAAAAGAGGAAGAACTAATAGGACTGCTGGAGAGCGTCAGTGGACCTCAATACAAAGCCAGATACAGCGTAGTTGCGTGGGGAGGAAGAAAATACTCGATAGAGGAAGACCCCGTCAAGGAGGTTCGCTCTATCTTAAACAGCGCTAAGCCTAAGGACATTCCAGGCCTCTTTAAGGGAGGAATGCTGGGCTACGTGAGTTATGACGCAGTGAAGTTTTGGGAGAGAACCAGGATTAGCTCCTTACCTGAGAGCGAGAAGTGGCCTTATGCAGAGTTCTTCGTGCCAGAAAATCTAGTTGTCTATGACCATGAATCTGGTAAAGTCTACGTTGAGGGAGACCTACCTCCTGCTGGAAATATGACCAAGGATTTTAAGGTGAGAGACCTCGACGAGTCCTTAAAGCAAAGGGACTACGAAGCAGGAGTCAGGCAAATCCTAGAACAGATCAGAAACGGCTATGCATTTCAAGTTGTGCTTTCTAGGTTCTATAGGTACACTTTCCAAGGAAGTTTGCTCAACTTTTATGTTAAGTTAAGGGAAGTCAACCCGTCACCTTACATGTTCTACCTGAAATTTGGCGATAGGGGCTTGGTAGGATCTAGTCCGGAACTCCTCTTTAGGCTACAGAACGGGATAATAGAGACCTATCCCATAGCTGGGACAAGACCTAGAGGGGAGGACCCGGATAAAGATTTCGCCCTGGAAAAGGAGCTCCTCTCGTCGGAGAAAGAGAGGGCAGAGCACCTTATGTTAGTTGACCTAGCCAGGAACGATGTGGGAAAGGTCTCAGTACCCGGAACGGTGAAAGTTCCGGAGCTGATGTATGTAGAGAAATATAGTCATGTCCAGCACATAGTCTCTAAAGTCGTGGGAACTGCTGGCAAGAGGTTCCAAGCCAACGACGTATTGAAGGCTATGTTCCCTGCAGGTACAGTAAGCGGAGCCCCTAAGCCGATGGCCATGGAGATAATCTCATCTTTAGAGGAGTATCGTAGGGGCCCTTATGCAGGTGCAGTAGGTTTCTTCTCTGCTGACGGGAGCGCTGAGTTCGCAATTAACATAAGGACAGCTTTCTTCAACCGTGATTTATTGAGGATACAAGCTGGAGCTGGGATAGTTTACGACTCACATCCAGAATCAGAGTATAAGGAAACTGAGTATAAGATGATGGCTTTAAAGAAAATAATAGGTGAGTTCAAATGAGCGACTTAGTTCTGATCATAGACAACTACGACAGTTTCGTCTACAACATAGCTCAAGCTATAGGAGAGCTAGGATCTATTCCAATAGTAGTCAGGAACGATGAGATAACCCTCTCAGGCGTAAAAAGGATATCCCCAGATAAGATCATTATATCCCCTGGTCCTGGCACGCCGGAGAAAAAGGAAGATATAGGTATAGTATCAGATGTAATTAAAGACATGGGTGAAGAGGGGATCCCAATATTAGGCGTTTGTTTAGGCCACCAAACAATAGGCTACGTTTATGGTGCTAAAATAAGGAAAGCTAAGAAGGTATATCACGGTAAGGTAAGTGAGATAAGGCTCTTAGGAAATGACGTCCCCATATTTGCCGGCATCCCTAACACCTTTAAGGGCACTAGGTACCACAGCTTGGTAATCGACGATGTAAAGGAACCATTGGTCGTAGATGCGCTCTCAGAGGATGGTGAGATAATGGCCGTTCATCACTCCAAGCTCAACATCTTCGGAGTCCAGTTCCATCCTGAAAGCGTAGGCACTGACGTGGGGCGCAAAATATTTTTTAATTTTCTTAATAGGGTGATGTGATGCCTAGGTATCTGCAAGGATGGCTCAAGAGCGTTGTAGAGCACTCTATGAGGAGGGGTTACGTTTCGGCTGAAAGGACGAGGCCTATACATAACATTGTTGAAAGGATAATTGAATTTCAGAGTAACAACATAAACCCTATAATAGCTGAGTTCAAGAGAGCATCTCCATCAGGGTTCTCTGCAGAAGGTGAACCCGTGTCTTATGCAAAGTTCATGAGAAACTACGCTGTTGGGATAAGCGTTCTAACTGAGGAGAAGTTCTTCAAAGGATCCTATGACCTATTGAGGTCCGTCGCTAACGCGGTAGACATACCAGTCCTCATGAAAGACTTCATAGTTTCTGAGAGCCAAATAGACAGCGGTTACAACCTGGGTGCAGACTTCATGCTCTTGATAGTGAGAATACTTACGGAAAGGGAACTGGAGGGATTGATAGAGTACACAAGGAGCTTCAAAATGGAAGCTCTGGTGGAAGTTCATGATAAGGATGACCTTGATATAGCCCTGAGGTGTGGAGCTAAGTTAATCGGGTTCAACTCTAGGAACTTGATAACCCTTGAGGTTAATCACGATTTACAGAAGGAGCTCATTGCATCATCTCCTAAAGACGTGATCAAGGTAGCAGAGAGCGGGATACAGAGCAGGGATCAAATTCTCGAGCTCAAGAAGGCTGGTGCAAACGCCTTCCTGATAGGCTCCTTCCTGATGAAGGAACCCGAGAAAATCAAAGAATTTATATGAAGTAAAATAAACCTCTTCTGTGTCCTTTAATTTCGCGTCCAATGTACAAGGACTAACAGGAGAATCAACCCTAGTTTATCAGGAAATAGCAAGGAAAGTAAGCAGGGAAAAAGGAATTAAGACAATTAACTTCGGCATAGGTCAACCTGACCTGGTTACCTTCAAGAGGATAAGGGACAGCGCTATCAATGCCATCCAAGAAGGCTTCACTGGATATACTCCAGCTCTAGGAATAGACGAGTTGAGGGATAAGATAGCCCAGTACTTAAATCGCTACGGCGACGTAAAGAAGGATAATGTGATTGTAACGCCCGGTGCTAAGACTGCTCTATTCCTAGGTTTCCTGCTTTTCGTGAACCCTGGAGATGAGGTGATAGTCGACGACCCTTCTTTCTACTCTTACGCTGAGGTGATCAGGCTCCTTGGAGCCAAGCCCGTCTTCCTGAGGCTCAACATGGGAGAGGAAGGTTTCTCTCATGACTTAAAGTCCCTTGAAGAGCTCATAACTCCGAAGACAAAGATGATAGTGATAAATAACCCTCATAACCCCACCGGTTCGCTTTTCAACCCTCATGAAATTGAAAGAATTATGGAAATATCAAAAGAAAGAAAAATAGTCCTAATGTCTGATGAAATATACGACAACTTCGTGTATGAAGGTAAGATGAAGAGTGCTCTTGAAGACCCTGACTGGAAGGATTACGTAATTTACGTTAACGGCTTCAGCAAGACCTTCTCGATGACAGGATGGAGGCTCGGTTACGTTGCTGCGAGGGAGGATATAGTAAAGAAGATGGGAGTCCTAGCTGGGAACATTTATACCTGTGCTACCAGCTTCGCACAGAAAGGTGCCTTGGCGTCATTTGATTCTTTCGATGACGTAAAAGAAATGATAGAGCTCTTCAGGAAGAGACGTGACGTTATGTACAGCGAGCTCCAGAGGGTAAAGAAAATCAAGGTAATAAAACCTCAAGGTGCGTTCTACATGTTCCCTTACATGGGGGATCTGCTTAGAGCCACTGGGATGGAAATAAAGGACTTTTCGGTCGAGCTGATCAAGTCCAAGGGGGTTATAACCATACCGGGAGAGGTCTTCCCTAAAGATGTGGGGAAGGAACACGTTAGGTTAAGCTTCGCAGTTAAAGAACAAGACATAAAAGAAGGAGTTAAGAAAATAGAAGAGTTCGTTGATGAGAGATTACAAAGCGAGGGATGAGCTTAACTCCCATGGACTGAGATCTCAACTTTCTCTTCCTTATCGTTAAAGTACTCTACTTTCTCTATCTTGAGAGTTTTCTTCAAGTCTTCCTCGACTTCTTTTATCACTGAAAGCGATCTTTCGTCGCCGTAGAACTTCACATCTACGGGAGTAGGCATGGCTAGCTTGTTCGCCACTTTGGAAGTCCTCACCATGGAGGAGAACCTCTTTATTATCTTGCCCTTCTCTAACGCTTCACTGTCATCAGGGATGGAACTCACGTCTGGAAGTGTTTCTAACAAGACGCTCTTCTTGTCTCCATACAACCTAGAGTAAACCTCCTCGGTTATGTGAGGCGCTATCGGGTGCAAGATCACTATCAAGTCCTTCAAAATCTTGCTTATTATAGCTAGGGCAACCCGATCGTTTTCAAAGAGCCTATGTTTTATCATCTCCAAGTATTCGTCGGCTATGATCTCCCAGAAGTAATCGTAGAACTGCTGAATTACGACGTAGAAGTCGTATCTGTCGTAAGCTGATATCGAGCTAAGGACGAACTTCTTGTGCTCCTGAAGTATCCATCTGTCGATTAAGTTATCAGGTCTAACCTCGCTTAAGTCTACCCTAACATCTTTCAGGAAAGGATATAGAAGCCTACTCGCGTTCCACAGCTTCTGTAACATTGTTTTCTTGGCTTTCACTTTTTCCCATTTGAATGGGAAATCATCCCCTATCGATGCGTCCAACAAGGTCAGCCTTATCGCGTCAGCTCCCATCTCGTCTATCCTATCGAGAGGAGATACAGTGTTCCCTTTGCTTTTGCTCATTCTGGTTCCATCTGGTCCTAGCACTTGTCCGTTGACTAAGACTTCCCTGAACGGAACTTTGCTTGTAAGGGAAAGAGTCCTGAAGAACGTGTAGAAAAGCCAAGTCCTTATGATGTCAGTTCCTTGAAGCCTTAATGAGACCGGAAACGACTTAGAGAACCTTTCCTTGTCGGTAAAGTAGCCTGAAACGTAGAGCGCACTTATGCTCGAGTCTATCCAAACGTCAGCTACGTCCTTCACTGGGTACAGCTCCTCTCCGCATATTGGACACTTATCTGAAGGTGGATGAGAGCTGTTAGGGTCTATCGGTAAGTCCTCCTCCTTTGCAGGTACTAAATGATTGTTCTTACAGTACCAGAAAGGTATAGGTGTACCGTATAACCTCTGCCTGCTTATGTCCCAGTCCCATTCCAAGCTCGATATCCAAGTCTCGAGATAATAAGACATCCTCTGGGGCATGAACCTCATTGACTTGTACTTTTCTAGTAATTTCTGTTTATCTTCCAAAACCTTGATATATATCTGTTTCTTGGTTAAGAACTCTATGGGAGACATGCAGTCGCTTCTCTCCGTGTGGGCTATCACGTTGTGTTTTATGCTGTCTACCTTGAGCAGGAAGCCCTTTTCCTTCAGCAACTGGACTATCTTCTTCCTAGCTTCCTCTACTTTCAACCCGTCAATTATCCCAGTGTCCTTCATTCTTCCCCTTTCGTCGATCATTTCAATCGAGGGCAGGTTGTGCTTAAGCTTCACCTTTATATCTTGGGGATCCCCGTAAGTGCTTATCATCTCTGCGCCTGTTCCAAAGTCCTTCTCGACGCTCTCCTCCGCTATTATTTTCACTTCCTTATTGAATAAGGGTATGATAACTGTCTTCCCTATTAGCGACTTGTACCTTTCGTCCTCCGGGTTTACCGCTACAGCTTGAGTAGCACCTATCAGCTCAGGTCTCGTAGTGGCTATTGTAATGTAACCGCCGTCCTTCAAGGGGAAGTTGACGTAAGCTATTATGCCTTCCCTTTCGACGTAGCCTATCTCGCTCAGGGCCAGAGCTGTCTCGCACTTCGGGCACCAATAGACTGGTCCGTCCCTGACCTCGATTTTCCCGGCTTTGAACATGTCTAACAAGCTCCTTTGGACTGCCTTCCTGTAGGCATTCTCGTAAGTCCTATACTCGAACCTTTCCCATTCCGGCCTATACCCAAGCCTTATCATGGCGCTCTTCATTTTCGTTATCATGTCCTCCGTCCATTCAACGCATTTCTTTAGGAACATCTCCCTGTTTTCCTTCGGTACCCTTAACTTGTATTGCACCTTCAGCTCTGTTGGTAACCCTTGTGTATCCCAACCTTGGGGAAGGAGAACGTTGTAACCTTGAATCCTCTTGAACCTAGCTATACAGTCAGCTATGCTTACCCAGTAAGCATGTCCCATGTGGAGCTCTCCGCTAGTGAATGGAGGAGGCGTATCAATCACGAAAGGTTCCTTCCCTTCCTCCTCCTTGAACCTGAAGACCTCCTTCCACATGTCCTCGCTTAGCCACCTTCTTTGCCACTTCTCTTCTATTTCTTTAGGCGAGTAGTGCTTAGGCCATTCCTCCATCTTTTTAATTATTTCTTCTTGACTTATCAGAAAGTGTCACCTCAGTTGGTATATCTTCATCATGTTGCAGACTATTTAAGTATTTAATTTATTCCTCTTCGTTGAGTTGTAGATATGAAAGTTGCTATAAGAGGAGGCGGAGTGGCGGGTTCCCTACTAGCTTACCTTCTGAACAATTCAGGGCATGAAGCCGAGATATTCGACATAAAGGAGAGCTATGTGAAACCTTGTGGGGACATAGTCCCAAACTTGTATGCACCGCCAAAAGGGTGGGACGTGGATTACGAAATAAGGAGATTCGCATTCCTGGTAGACGGGGAAAGGGTATACGATGTAAATTACCGTAGCCCTAAGTGGTTGGTGATTGATAAATGGAAGTGGATAAACTCCATGCGTGATGGAATCCCCCATAAAATTACTATTGAACCTCCTAAGCCGGAGAGCTATGACGCTGTGATAGACAGTCGCGGTCCATATCCGATGGATAGGAAAGTGGTCTACACTACTAGGGCCATAATAAGGACGGAGGACTTCGACGATACAGCGGTCTTTGAGTTCTCAAGCAAGTACACCGGTTTCTATTGGATTTTTCCGAGCAAGGAAGGAGAGTATAACGTAGGAGCCGGGTTTTTAGAATACAAGAATTCGAGAGAACTGCTTCTAGATTATTTAAAGGACCACTTTAAGGGGCATAAGCTCCTTGACATAAGGGGTGCGCCAATTTCCGTGGAAAGGCCTAAGGAGAAGGGGAATAGAATAGGCGAAGCGAGAGGTTTGGTTTTCCCTTTAAGTGGAGAGGGTATAAGACCTTCAGCAATTTCGGCAGAGAAGGCATTCCAAGCCTTGACCCGCGGGAAGGACGTTTCAACCTATTTAGATCGCGAAATGAAAGTGATGGAAGGCAGAATAAAGATACAAGGCATCCTCCTCAACGCTTACATGTCAGCCAAGCCCTCGATGAGGAAGGTCATGATGAAGACTTTAATGAAAAACGATGTACTTATAGATGCTTATTTAGAGGATAAAATTGATTTACAAGGGATCTCGGAGTCGTTGAGGTTGATGCGCGGTGGTGAGTTCTGAGCTACAGGAGGTTATTTTAGATAACTCAAAAAGCAAGAGCGGTAAGCACGCGATAAGAAGCTTTCTTTTCCAAGTCGAGAACAACTTGATCGTAGACCTTTCCACTTCCTCCGGAAAGGATCTCCCATCCACCTATAAGGTTGGCGAGTCCAAGCTAGTTGAAGTCCCTAAGGGAACTGTGGTTTACTTGACCTTAAAGAAGAACATTAAAGGCCAAGTTAGGGGTAGGATAGTAGAATTAAAGGATAACAAGGTCGTCCTTGTAATGAACTACAGAAAGCTGAAGCTCAAGCGAGTCGAAGGTGATTCCAAGTCTGTCGACCCTATCAAGAAAGTATTAGACTATTTGAAGGTCCCAGTGAAGAAAGTAAATCTGAGGTGACTTACATGTTCTCTTTAGAGTTTCAAGTAATGGAAGAATACGACATTGTGAAAATGAGGGACTTCATGTCTTCGGTGGATTCCCTCTTTCAAGGGATATGTGAGACCATAAAGGTAGGTGCATCCTATCTATGCGCGCCCAATAACAATACGATGTTAATAATTTACATGAACGTGTCGAATCTAAAGGACATGAAGACCGTCCTCAGGGTGGACGCTGAAGACGCGACCTTTGCGGTATCAGTCATCTCAAAAATAAATGAAAGGTTAAAGAAAATGGGATTTCACATGAACTTGGAGAGCCAGTTTGCGACCTCCAAGTAGATTTCTTTAGGTTCAATTTTCACGTCTTCTTTGACTTCCCCTATCACATTACAAAGATAAGACCCTATTTTCGTTTCACAGTATACTAACTTCTTTATTATTAGATCCTTTAATTCTATTTCCTTCTCGACGTAAACGAGGTTCTCATTTCTCTCCCCTTCTGGCACATTATCTGTTGACAAGTCCACATCCATTACAAAAATTCTAGAGTCATCAAAAGTAATGACCAAATAGTTGTTTATGAAAAACTTGTTCATCATAACATTGGCACTAGCTCACTTCCACAATAAGGACACTTTCCCTTAAGACCTCTCTTGTCAGCTTCGCAGAAGTAAGCCTTGTATTTCTTCTCACATTTAGGGCACTTATACACTACATCTGTGCCTATTAGAAGAGATCTGTTGCATATGGCGCACTTTACAGTTAACCATCCTACGTGACCATAAGCGTTACTTCCTTTATTCCTCAGACTCATACAAGATCAAGATATATGAAGTGTTAAGTTTAAATGATTATGCCTCTGTTATACCTTTCCTCAACTCACGAGGATTTTTAAGTATAAAAACCGTCTATAATTAGACGATTTCATGATAGTGGAAGAGTATAAAGCTGAACCAAAAGTGATTACAGGAAGTTTAGTGGTTATCTCCCTGGTTAAGAAAGGAGAGAGGGAATCGGAGGAAGTCCCTGAGCAGGTGCAGGACGATATGGTAATCCTTGTTAAGAATGGAAACGAAATATCACTGCGTGCAGGAAAGATAGATGTGGACTACGTCCTACCTAAGCCCTTACTAGTCAACAGGGTAGGTGTGCCCACCTCTATTTCGAATTCCTTGGCTTCCATGCTTTTCTTCAATCTGGACGGTGCATTGGTATATGGTGTGAAGGTAGGGACTGAGTTTCCATTCATTTACCTAGATACAACGGAAGGCACTAAAATAATTACAATGTCAGAGATAAGGGAACCTAAATCGAGTAGGCTGGAGCAACCCTCAAAGACTGAAGTGAAGAGGGTTAAGCGTGCTAAGAAGTCTGCTTCAAAACGCAAGTCTAAGAGCAAGGGTACTAGAAAGAGCAGAAGAGTTTAAGCTTAACAACAAGGCTGGAAACGACGTTTGGGCCAGGGAGTTTTTGCTTTGCCAGCTTACAGCTAATTCGTCCTTCATCTCTGCGTACCTTTCGTTGATGTGTTCCTGGGACTCGTTGTGGAATGCAAGGGAAGATGAGGTAGCCCTCTCCTTAAAGACGTGTGGATACAGATTTCCTAACCTGAAGGCAAAGTTCATAGTGAGGAATAGGCATTTTCTGCCTCATATAAGGGACTTGATAAAGCCTATAGCTGACGAAGACCAGGGAAAGGCTAGAGAGTATATAGTAAGGAACTTCGTTGGTTTCGGTTATAAGGAGGCTAGCCACTTCCTTAGGAATGTGGGCTACTTTGACCTTGCGATAATAGATAGACATGTCATATCGTTTTTAAAGGCGCAAGGGGCGTCGTTGAACTTCAAGACCTTGACTAGATATAGGTATTTACAAGCGGAATCGATTCTTCGCTCCATTTCGAACGCCTTAGGCATAGACTTAGGAATATTAGATCTGTTTATATGGTTTGAAGAGACGGAAACAGTACTAAAGTGAAATAAAAATATATTAACTAGATCCGGAATGGTATAACGATAAAAATGGAGCAAGTTGAGAAAAGGGAAGTTCGAGAAGTGGCAGAAAATTTAGCAGATAAAAGTCAGATGTTTGTTTCTTCACTTTCATGTTCATCATAAGCAAGGGAATACTAACTCCTTCTAGGTGGTAAGGATGGAGAGCATGGAGAGAGTAGGTTCTATAAATAAGGATAATCTAAGGGTTTTAATTACAGATCCTATGGATAAGGTAATGTTGCAAATGCTTCAAGAAAAAGGAATAAAGGTGGATTATCAACCTGAGATAGAGAGAAATACTTTGATCAACGCAATAGATAAGTATGACGTAGTTGTGGTGAGGAGTAGGACGAAAGTAGATAAGGAGATAATTGAGAGAGGGAAGAACCTGAAGATAATAGCTAGGGCAGGGATAGGTCTAGACAACATAGACGTGGACGAAGCAGAAAAGAGGAAAATAAAGATAGTTTACGCCCCAGGAGCTTCCACTGACTCCGCAGTAGAGCTTACAATTGGCCTAATGATACTTGGTGCTAGACCTATATATCAAGGGATGAACATGGTGAAGGCCGGCTCCTTCAAGAAACTTCCTGGCATAGAGCTAGCGGGAAAGACTATAGGAATAGTAGGTCTAGGCAGGATAGGTACTAAGGTAGCCAGGGTATGTCAAGCTCTTGATATGAAGGTAGTTGCATATGACGTAGTTGACATAAGAGAAAGGGCGGAGAAGATGGGAGTTACTCCAGTGAAGACAATAGATGAGCTGGTGAAACAGTCTGACGTGATCTCGTTCCATGTTACGGTAGGTAAGGACGCAAAACCGATAGTTTCGGAGGACCAGTTCAAGTCCATGAAAGAAGGGACAATACTCGTGAACACTAGCAGGGCTGTGGCTATAGACGGGAAGGCCTTGTTGAAATACATAGACGAGAAGAGGCTCACATTGGCCACGGACGTGTTCTGGCATGAACCTCCAAAGGAGGATTGGGAGATACAACTGGCTAAACACGAGAGAGTCTTAATTACTCCGCACATAGGGGCACAGACCAAGGAGGCGCAGTATAGGGTCGCAGTTACTACTACAAAGAACCTCATAGAGGCGATCAAAGAGCTAGGTGTACAAGTATGATGCTGATACCTGGTCCTGTGAACGTGCCTCTGAGCGTGAGTTATGAGGCCTCAAGGGTTGTAAACCACAGATCTGACGAGTTCAGGAGAGTAGTCGAAGGTCTGGAGTCCTCGTTAAAGAGGCTCTTCTCCGCCGAAAGAGTAGCGCTTCTCTCTGGCTCTGGGACACTTGCAGTTGAGTCTATGGTCTTTTCCATGACAAGGAGGGGAGAGAAAGTAATCACCATACCTTACGGCGAGTTCGGACATAGGCTTGAGGAATCATTGAAGAGGAGAGGTACTAACGTTGTATCTACAACCAAGTCGCCCGGAACTACTCCCTCTTTAGGGGAAATAGAGGAACTCCTTGATAAGCATAAGGACGCAGAGACCGTAGCTTTGGTTCATAACGAGACTAGCATGGGAGTCGCGTTAAGGAACCTCCGTGAAGTTGCGAAGCTCGTGAAGGGGAGCGGAAGAAAGCTCTTGGTAGATTCTGTCTCGGGTTTTGCAGCATATGAGCTTTACGTTAAAGAATGGAAGATAGACGCTGTAGCTACTGGGAGCCAAAAGGCACTGGCCTCAGTCCCTGGACTAGGCTTTGTAGCACTTTCGGAGGAGGGGATCAATGAGCTTAAGGGAGATGATATCCCCAACTACGTTGACGTTGCAACTCACCTCAAGTTTCAGGACAAGAGGGAAACTCCTTTCACACCTGCGGTGGGGGTCTTCTATGCCTCATATAGGGCTTCACAGCTGATGGAAATGGAAGGGAAGGAGAGGAGGTGGAAGAGGCATGATGCCTCTGCTAGGTACTTGAGAGATGTCTTCAAGAAGATGGGTATGGAGAATCTAGGCGAGGATGATAACTTCTCCAATACGGTAGTGGCTTCAACTCCTCCAGTCCCAGTTTCATACATGATATCTGAGCTGAAGAAGAGAGGAATAGAGATCAGCAGGGGTATGGGAGAAATGAAGGACAAGATAATTAGGGTGGGAATTCTAGGGATAGTGGACGACAGAGCTCTCAGCAGATTAGTTTTCACAGTCCAAGATGTGTTAAAGAAGGATGTTTACTATCCTCCTCCCGAGGAAACTAAGCTACCAGAAGCGTTAAAAACTGAAGTTATATGGGATTAAAAGTGGTCCTTTTGACTTTCGATTTCAATGAAGCATTCGAGGAGCTATGGAAAAGCAGGCTCACGAAATATGAAATAGCAAGGATAATAAGTGCTAGGGCACTTCAGCTATCAATGGGTGCAATCCCCTTGATAGACCTTTCTGGAGACGAACCAAACGACTCCATATCAATAGCCGAAAAGGAGTTGAAAAGGGACGTTCTGCCTATAACCATAAGGAGGAAGTTACCTAACGGTAAAACAATAATAGTATCCTTACGTAATGTGAAAGTGAGTTAAGACGTTATAAGTCGTTAGCAAGATATAACTCAGGGATTGGGAACATAGAGTTCCTTTTTTTCCCTTTCCAAAAAAAGTTTAAGATGATGTAAGACATGCAAGCTGAAAGGTGAAGCTCCCCTCGAGGTATCTGATCATAGAGCTTTGAATTTCTCTGTCCATGCTTCGTAAGCCTTTATCATCTCCTGGTTAACGCTAGGCTTTCTTATGTTTATTACCTCCTTAAAGTCCTCTAGCGTAATTGGCCTAGGTTCACTTTCTCCTTTCTTGAACATCTCCTTCACGACCTTTATATGTGCAGATTGTACTAAATCCCTAATGTCGCTTGCGGTATATCCCTCGCTCATCTCAGCTAGCTTGTCTACGTTTGCGGAGCTGTCCATTTTTATCTTGCTGGTGTAGTATTTGAACAAGAACTTCCTTTGCTCAAGGTCAGGCAACTTCACGTATATTCTCTTCTGGAACCTCCTGAGGAAAGGTTCGTCTAACCTCCATGGTTTGTTAGTAGCTCCCATCACATATACTTTGAAATTATCAGACTTGTCCAGAAGTCCGTCCATTTCCTTGAGGAACTGGTTCCTCACTCTGGCTTCGCCTCCGACCTCAGTGGAATATATCCCAAGGAGGGCATCTAGCTCATCTATAAATATTATTGTAGGCTTGCCAGTCTCTTTGGACTTCTCTCTAGCTAGCTTGAAGACGTTAGCTACATTTTTCTCTGCCTCGCCAAGCCATTTCGACATTATTGACGCTGCATCCATCACCATGAAGGTGGAATCTATTTCGTTAGCTATTGCTGCAGCTATCATGGTCTTTCCACATCCCGGAGGGCCGTAGAGGAGAATTCCCCTTGGCCAACCCAGAGGGAACAGATCAGGTCTCTGTGAGGGATAGATCACAGCCTCCTTGAGGGCCTCCTTCACGTCGTTCAGACCTATTACATCGCTGAACTTCACTTTAGGTTTCTCGGTAACTATTAAGTCCTCAGCTGAGGTTGAGCTTTGTTTCGGCCCCTCCTCAGTAGGAACCATATTTGTGAGCATCGCTATTCTGTTCTTATATTCGTTTATCATTTGCTCGTAAGCTGTCCTCACTACAGAGTCGGGGTATAGATTTATAAGCTGGTTGAGAACTTCTATTGCCTTTCTATAGTAAGTTATAGCGTCTTGTGTTTTTCCCTGTCTGTCAGCGTTTACAGCGTTTATCGCATAAGTTCTTGCCTTATCTTCAAGCATCACTTGTGCTGTGCTCATGTGTTGCACCTCATGCTTCTAGAGAGATCAGGCCTCTGGAATTCATTTCCCTTAGTAGCTCCATGACCTCCTGCCTGCCTAGCCCGTATAGCGACGCAAAGTCTTGGACGTCAAAGAACCCACCACGTGACTTGATGTAGCTCATAACGTCATCTACTGTTACTTTTCTTTTGACAGGAGTCTGAGAAAGAGGAGGGTGTGGAAGATCGGGTAGGATCTCTTTCATCTTAGCCTCGGCTGATGTCTGGGCTTCCTTGAGAATTTCTTGTGCTTGCTCATCAACTATGGAGGGGACGAGAGAGGTTCCGTCCACGGAGCCTGTCTGTATCGCTATTCCATTGACGTTGCTCACGATTGAGTCCAACGCCATAGCGACGTCTGGTACAACGTTCTTTACCTGATCCTTCAAGTCACCCAAGAGCTTGGCCACTGGGAAGAGCACTATGGAAGCTCCCTGTAGTTCTTGTACCGTGTCAAGTTTTATCCTGACCTTCTCCAACGCCAACGTGGCAGTATATATTATTTTAATGAACTTTCTGATCTCTGCAATTTCTTGAGCGTAGATTTTAGCTCTAGCTTCTTCTCCCTCTTCCTGTGCTCTGATCACTTTTGAAAAGAGGTCCTTGTCCTTTTCCTTCAACCTCCTGATAGTTTCTTCGAGGCGGTTTTGTTGGTCCTTTAATCTCAAAGATATAGCTGTGAGTTGCTCTCCAAGCTTTTCCTTTTCCTTCTTATCACTATGAAAGAGAGAAATGCCAAATAAAGAAGATAATAACTTGTTAACCATCCTAAACCACTAGGTTGGTTAGAGAGTATTTATTACCTTTACTGGTATTGGCAATGGTATTTCCGACTTCGGAGGCTCCGGAGAGGATGACTGGACTGAAGGTGGAGATGTGATCGAAGTAGGTGGTTTTATGTCCATGCTTTCCTTATCCGCAGAATCCAATCTATCTAAAGTCTTTTTAATGTCGTCCCTCTCGGCAGTATAGCTGTCTTTAGCTTGTCTTAATACCTCTATTGAGCTCTTATATGAGCCCTCTGGGATCTCAGATGCTATGTAACTCATCTTTAGCGATATTGTAGCCTTATCTAGTTGGGCTAGCTGGTCCTCTATCTCGTTCAACCTGCTCTTGAGCTTAGCCCTCAGCTTAGTTTGGTCTTCCCTAAGTTTGAGAAGCTCAGAATCGAGCTTTCTCTTCATATCGTCGTATGAGCTTTTTGGGATTTCCTGTTTGTTGAAAAGTTCCTCCAATGCCTTCTGCCTTTTCCTGATTTTTTCTATGAGGTTCAGAAGTCTCAATGCTTCAGCCTTCCAGTCTGGTAGGATAACTATACTATCTCCGTCTGCCTTGAGCATTCCTGGCTCGATCGTGGAGAACTTGGTTCCCTGCGATATTTCAATACCGGTTACACTACCATCTATTTCAGTGTAAACATGAATTATGAAACCAAAGTCCCTTCCATATATGTCCTTTATCTTGTGACCTATTGCTTTTGTTAACACTTCGGAAGAGATTGACATAGGTATTACTCCTCAAAAGCTAGAGGTTAGGTATTTCGCTTTAAAAGGATTGGGGCTCTTCAGCTGGTATTTTATCTTCACAGCTACGCGCTTTTAACCTTCATCATTCTATGTAAGTCAATTTGCTGTTTGTCTTAAAAAACTAAGCTTGAGAACTAATAATTCGGATTGAAATGAGTTTATCAGCCTTACATAACGTAACTTCTCAACTTCAACAGCTTTTCCACAACGTGAACTCCGAGCCTTTATCGTACATCCTAATATCGATAGGAATAGCTTTGATCATTGCTTTAGTAGCTGGTATGTCAATATATGGGATGTTCAAGCTCATTAGGGCAGTTCCTCAAATGACTACCAAGCAGTTCGTGGTCTTCCTGATCGGTCTTGCTGCGTTCATCCTAGTATTAGGCGTGTTCCTGCCTTGAGTTAGTGAACTACCCGTCACGGACGGAAAATCTCCACCTCGCAATTTTCCTTCTTTGAGCAACTCGATCTTCACTCATGAGGTTCCATCGAACGGAACCGTTCTATGATGTCCTGTCCAGAAAAGTTACGGAGGGTTCGCTCTCCACGGCGTAAGTTCCCCCAGTCCCAAGGGTACCCGGCTCTTTCAGCCATGATCTAGATATTATTTGTGGTTTAGTATTTAAAAAAACTCTTCTAAGGTCTATTCATCTCCTACGGAAGGGACTTTCGTCCCCCTAATTCCCGTTAGGTTAAAACGCATCAACTCCTTTATATTTTGTGTTGTAGAAAGATTCTATCTCCAGTAATCTGTTGTATTTGCTCGTTCTCTCACCTCTGGCCGGAGCTCCTGTCTTTATGAAGTCGGATTGAAGACCTACTGCCATGTCCGCGATGAAGTTGTCCTCAGTCTCCCCGCTCCTGTGGCTTATAACCGTTCTTATTCTGTTCTTTTTGGCCATTTCAACGAAGTCGAAGGTCTCAGTGAATGTCCCTATCTGATTTAATTTCACTATCACTCCGCTAGTAGAACCTTTTTCTATCCCTTTCTTGAGATACTTAGTGTTAGTTACGTAAAGATCGTCCCCTGTGACTATCACCTCAGGCAACTTCTTTTGCAACTCAGCGAACGCCTCAAAGGAGTTCTCATCTAACGGGTCCTCTATGTATTTTAATGGATATTGCTTCTTCAGGTCGTAATAGTAATCTACCATCTCCTCCTCTGACATTACCTTGCCGTCTATCTCGTACTTTCCGTCTTTGAAGAACTCCGAAGACGCGGCGTCGATTCCCATGAGGATCTTCCCACTGTAACCTAGATTGTCGATCGCAGACAGTACTAAGTCTAGCGCTTCCCTTGTTTGGCTTAACGGCGGGGCGAAACCACCTTCGTCTCCAACTGCAGTATATATCTTGCCGTATTTCTCAGCGATCAAACCCTTTAAGTATCTGTAAACATCCAGCGACGCGAACAAGGCTTCCTTGAATGTGGAGAAACCCGCGGGAATTATGATAAACTCCTGCACCTTTAGAGAATTCCCGGCATGCACGCCTCCATTTATTATATTGAGAAGGGGAGTCGGGATTGTAAGAGGTCTTGGTCCAGCGATGTACTTCACTATGTCCACATTTAACGCGGTAGAAGCAGTCTTAACCATGGCTATCGACGTCGCAATCATAGCGTTAGCGCCGATCTTAGACTTGTTTTCTGTAGAGTCCAAGGAGATCATGGTCTCATCCAATGTCCTCTGGTCTCTGACGTCGAATCCTCTCAGTGCGTCGTTTATGGCATAGTTCACGTTATTTACGGCTTCCTTAACCGACATTGTCTTAATGTCTCTTATTTCTAGGGCTTCCCTGGAACCTTTCGATGCCCCTGAAGGTGCATCACCAAAGGACTCTACGCCACCCTCCGTCCTCACGAATGTCCTCACTGTAGGGTTTCCTCTTGAATCTATGATCTCTATTGCCTTGATCTTATCGATGATGAATTTCTCGCTCATTTTTAAAACCCTTGCTCTTCTACTAGACAAGGTGGATTTTATATTATGCAACAATCCTTAGCTGTTCCGTTATTCCTGTTCTTGTTTTATGCCGTAGCCAGTTATCCTTATCATGTTTTCCTCAATAACAAAATTAGCAATGAGAAGGCTTTTCTATTTACTTGGCTTACTTCCCCTTTTTTGGTTTCCTATTTCTTCGTCTATAATATTTATGTAATTTTTATATTGATTATACAATTGACTAGCTATATCCTTTTATTTAAATATAATCTTCGATCTGTAATTTATTATGGAATACCTTTCTTGGCGTCTTTCCTTTATCTTCTACTTTTGTTTCTCATAACATAATACAGTTTTATTAGCCACAACGATTCTAAGGTTTTAATGGCAAGGAAAAAACAGAAGGACTCTACAACTTGTCCTAACTGTGGTGAAACAGAAGTTAAACCAACTAAGACTTGGCAGTTGGTTTCTCCGCTTCCAGACGCAAAGGGTAGGATAACTATCACAGTTATGGGAACATTTGATTGCCCCAAGTGTGGACATCATTGGAGGGGCGTAGTTTCTAAGATAAAGGCAGGAGGATCTTCTGTTGAGGTAGAAGGGAAGAAAGGAGTTAAGAAGATCGGAGAGGAAGAGACTGAGGAAAAGAAAGAAGAGGGAGAAGTGATAGAGTTGGATCTTAGTGATATAGATGAAGATGAAGAAGAGTGATGTGATAGGAATTTTACTAATAATAGGAATTTATGTCCTTCTCTTCACCAGTGCAGTGGAGACAGCGAGCGTCCAAGGAGTTTCCATGTATCCAGTGTTACAGAACGGATCCCTTACCTTTTACAAATCTACTCATGACGCAAGTTATCATAACGTTGTGATATATAGATCTCCTTTAGGATTTTATGTAATTCATAGGGTAGTACAAGTAAGCCAAGACACTTACGTTACGCAAGGCATAGATAACATAACCAATCCTTTGCCTGACGACAGAATTGGACTGGAGCCTTTAGGAGGCATCCCTAAGGCTGAAGTTATAGGTAAAGTAATCGAAGTAGATGGATATGTAATATCAATTCCATACCTAGGATACATTTCAGTTATTTTCTCAGATCTGATTTGAGGACTTTCTTTTTGACTTTAGGCTAATTTCTAACCACTATATATAAACTAAAAAGTTTCAATTTATTAGCTGGGATGTTGCCGAGATATTGGAGCCGTGCAAATGTAATAATAAATATATACATATATAATTATATTATTGCATATATATAGATCCCAAAATGATTTTATGGTATAAAGTTAATAGATTCTATAGAGATCTATTAAAGGTCTTATTACTTTAATATCAGATCATTTTTCAACAATAGTCTAAGCTTCTCGACCTTATATGAGGGTGTCACAGTGGAAGGATGATTGGCTTTGGTTTGGTCGAGTCTGCTCACCGCTGTGTTGGAAGGAGACTGTCTTAGTCTATCTGGGTTCTTATAAGCATTCTCAATTATTTTTAGTAAAGCATTAGCAAACATATCTAACGTCTCAATGGATTCCGTTTCTGTGGGTTCAATCATCAATGCTTCCTCTACAATTGGGGGAAAATAAATGGTCGGGGCGTAAAATCCCTCGTCTAACAGTCCCTTTGCTATGTCTAGCGCGGAAACCCCGGTTTCGTCATAGATCCTCTTGGCGCTGAATACCACTTCGTGTTTTCTAGGTCTATCCGGTGATCTTAGCTCCAGGTTGCTGTCCTTAAGCTTGTATATTAGGTAGTTAGTAGCTAAAGTGCTCAGCCTCGCTATCTCCGAGATCCCCTCTTTTCCTAATCCCAAGATGTACACGTAAGCTCTAGCTACATTCCCTATGTTTCCATTGAAAGATGATATCTTTCCTATGCTCCTTTCAGGCTTATACAAGGTGAACTTTCCATCCGCTTTTTTGACTATTGGGTAAGGTAAATATCTAGCCATCTCTCCCTTTGCACAGAGCGCCCCAGCCCCAGGCCCACCTCCGCCGTGAGGGACGCCGAAGGTCTTGTGCAAGTTCAGGTGGACTACGTCAAAGCCCATGTCTCCTGGTCTAACGATCCCCAGTATTCCATTCAGATTTGCGCCGTCGTAATAGAGTAGACCTCCTTTTTCATGAATTACCTTAGAGATCTCTGCTATGTTCTCTTCAAATAGGCCTAAGGTGTTAGGGTTAGTGAGCATGAACCCCGCTGTTCGTTCGCTTACGGTAGACCTCAGGAGGTCAACGTCTACTAGCCCTTCCTCATTTGACTTTATGTAGACCACCTTATATCCTCCCATAGACGCGCTGGCTGGGTTAGTTCCATGTGCTGTATCCGCCACAAGCATCTCATCCTTGTGGCTCATCTTCCCGAGATGATACTTTCTCATCATTATAACTCCAGCTAGTTCACCGGCCGATCCAGCTGGTACTTGAAGGGAGCACTCATCCATTCCGGTGACCTCCTTTAGCCATTCCTGGGTTTCATACACCATCTCAAGGGTTCCCTGTACTGTGCTCTCGTCCTGAAGCGGGTGGTAATCTTCAGTTATAGTCTGGGCCAGTTCTTCCGATTTAGGATTATATTTCATAGTACATGATCCCAAGGGCATCATTCCAGTATCTACGCCGTAGTTCATCTGCGACAACCTGACGAAGTGCCTTACAACTTCGTTTTCTGTCAGCTCAGGAAGGTCTATCTCCTTTCTCCTCAGTGAATCGGGAATCGAAACGTCATCCTCTATGTCCTCCTTGGGGATCATGATCCCCTGCCTGCTAGATCCGGTCTTGTTAATCTCAAATATTAGGGGTTCGTCCCATAGAGCTTGTCTCCACATTCACATCACCTCTTTCATTACCGATACCATTTCATCTATGGCTTTCTTGGAGTGCACCTCCGTTACGCATAGGAGGGAAGACGTGTCGCTCAACTTCAACCCCCCATGTATTCCGTGCCTCAAAAGGGCATTGTGTACCTTGTCGTAATTTTTGAGATTTATCTCAAACTCTTCAAAGAAATCGCCTTGGAATTTCCTGGAATATCCTAGTTCCTTGACGATCTTCCTCATGGCATAGTGGCTCCTCTTATATATTTCCTCGCCTAATTCCTTGAAGCCGTTCTTTCCTAGGAGGGAGATGTAGACTGCGTTAGCTATGGCCATTAGCGCTTCGTTTGTAGTTATGTTAGACGTAGCCTTCTCTCTTCGCGCGAACTGCTCCCTAGTTTGCAGGATCAGAGTATATCCTTGCCTTCCGTTTTCGTCCTTGGTTTTCCCTACTATTCTGCCTGGCATCTGCCTCACTAACCTAGCGTCCCATCTAACAGCCATTATCCCCATGTAAGGGCCACCGTAGTTTAAGGGAATTCCCAACTCCTGTCCATCCCCAACGGCTATGTCTACACCATATTCCCCTGGAGGTTTTATCAATGAAAGAGATAACGGGTTCACCCCCATTATGGTAACGACTTTAAGCTTTCTCGCAAGGTCTACTACTGTCTCTAAATTGTCTTCTAGAATGCCGTAGAAGTTAGGCTGTTCCACATATATCGATGAGACCTCTCCGTTCAGTTTTCTTGACAAGTCGTCGAGATCTAAAGTCCCCTCTTCATTAGGTCTTACTTTGACTAGTTGAATCCCCCTTGGCTCAGTCCACGTCCTCAGGACTTCCTCGTGAAGTGGATTGATCAGCTCTGGTATTATAACTTTCTTTCTTCCGTTAATTCTAAAAGCCATCAACACTGCCTCAGCCAAGGAAGACCCCCAGTCATACATTGAGGAATTCACTACCTCCATATCCAAGATTTCAGCCATGAGGCTCTGGTACTCGTAAAGGGCTTGGAGTATACCTTGAGATATTTCAGGCTGATAGGGAGTGTAGGAAGTATAGAACTCAGACCTGCCTATGATGAACTTAACCGCCTCTGGCACGTAATGGGGGCAGACCCCTCCACCGAGGAAAGGTGGGTACTTCAGTTCAACGTTCTTATCCTTCAGTTCCCTCAACCTCATTTTCACTTCATATTCTGACCTTGCGTGGGGCAAGCTGAGCTCTCCCTTGATCATCAACTCCTTAGGCACGTCGCTGAAGAGATCGTTCTCAGTCTTTCCCATTGCCTTCAAGATATCCTCCTTCGAGGATAAGTTAGGTAACCATGGATGGGTCATGAGTTAATCTAAATACTCACCAACGTGCTCTATTTAATTAATGTTTGTTTCCCCACTGTTTGAAGTTGAAGAAAAGTTAGGAGCAAACTTTGGCGAGTTTGCAGGATGGAATATGCCCATGACTTACTCTAGCTACCAAGAGGAGCATTTAGCCGTCAGGAACTCGGTAGCTATTTTCGATCTATCGCATATGGGAAGGCTGAGAGTTAAGGGAAGAGCAGAGGAACTCGAGGAACTCATAGCTAAGGAACTCAACGGAAGCCCCGGGCAAATGATAGGTCCTACAGCTTTTCTCAATGACAAAGGAGGATTCATAGACGACGTTATGACGTATAAGGTAAGCGACTCGGAATTCCTCTTGGTCACTAACGCTGTGAACAGGGAAAAGGTTATCAAATGGATAAGGTCCAACTCGTCCTTGGACGTTGAAGACCTAACCTTCAGTCTTGTGATGATCGCAATCCAAGGCAAGAGGGTGAAAGAAACCTTCAATGTGGACGAAATACCCCGCATGACGTTCAAGTTAAACGCCAACTACATGGGAATGGACGTCTTCTTGCTCAGTAGGTCGGGCTGGACGGGTGAGGATGGAATAGAGATCTGGGCCGAACCTGAGGTCGCTGGCAAGATTTTCACTAAGTTAACCCAAAGTGGCGTAAAGCCTGCAGGCTTGGTAACAAGGGACAGCATAAGGCAAGAGATGGGTTATCTTCTCTACGGAGAGGACATAGACGAGAGCGTTACTCCTGTTGAGTCCAGGTATTGGGTATTTTCCTTGTCCAAAGGGTTCGTCGGAAAGGACGCTATAGTAGAACAACTGAGGAACGGAGTTTCAAAGATCAGGTTCGGCTTCAAGATGAAGAAAGGCCTGAGGATCATACCGAGAAATGGGATGGAAGTGACATCCTTGGGGAGCAAAGTAGGTTATGTGACGAGCTCGACTTTCTCTCCTTTCCTCAACAGGGTGATCGGCATGGGCTACATCTCTCCTCAGCACTTCTTTCTGGGTTACTCTACGACCGTGGAAATAAGGGGAAGAACGTATGAAATAAAAATGGATGACTTCCCATTTATTTAATGGCAGAAATAAAGGTAGGTAAGTACACGGTTCTTTCGGATTTACTTTACACTGAAACGGACGAGTGGGTTAGACTAGAAGGCGACATCGCTACAGTAGGAATTACGGATTACGCTCAGAAGAAGCTTCGTGACATAGTAGGTATAGAGCTACCTGAAGTCGGAAGGGAGTTTAACTCGGGAGATTCTATAGGGGTAGTGGAGTCAGTTAAAGCCGCTGTAGATATTTACGCCCCCCTTTCAGGTAAGGTGTGTCAGGTTAATGAGGAGCTCACGTCGTCCCCTGAACTAATGAACCTTGACCCTTACGGGAAAGGTTGGATATTCAAGCTGAAGTGTAACAACGTTAACGAAAAGGTAAAATTGATGAACGCAGAAAAATATGTTGAGAAAATACAAAAAGGTGAGTAACTTGAACGGAATAGAGTTTAGAGAAAAATATATCCCAGAGGTAGCTAAACCGACTTACGTGATTTTAGGCCTTCCTGACGCTGGCCTTGTGGGAGGGATCTCAACTGAGTTCCTGATAAGCAACGGTAACTTCAAGGAATTCGCCCAAGTGTACTCTGACTCTTATTTGCCTCCTATATCACACATTTCATCAGGAATAGCTAAGTCCCCTATTTCCCTGTATCACAGGGATAATTTCATTCTAGTCCATTCTTGGACAGCGATACCTTCAGATTCAGTCCAAGCCTTGGCATCGGCATTGGTTGAGTACCTTTCTAAGTTCTCCCCTGCTCTCGTCATATCCATAACGGGATTGCCAGTTCAGAACAGGCTAGACCTAGAGAAGCCCTCTCCGTTCTGGATTGCTAACGATGAATCCTTAGGCGAGGAAATAAACAAAACCGGACTGATGAAGAGGTTCGAGGAAGGTTACATAGCAGGTCCTTACGCTCCGATCCTCCTGGAAACTGCTAGGAGAGGGATGAAGAACCTAGTGATAGTAGTTGAGTCGTTCCTCGACTTGCCCGACCCTGAAGCATCAGCGGTAGCCCTAGATGTTGTAAGCAAGTACACCGGGATCCAGATAGACACCTCAGCATTACTCAAGGAAGCCGAGGAAGTCAGGGCGAAGATAAAGGGGCTCATGGAACAGACCAAGAAAGAGATGCCGGGGTACACGTCTGTGAAGCCCTCAACTTATGCGTGATCTAAATGCCTGTCTACAAGGATTTCAACGAAATGATGAATTCGATTATCAGGAAAGAGATGGCTAATTTTCAAAGGGAGATGGAGAGCTTGGAAAGGGAGTTCTTCTCTGCTCCTCTCTTAGACATGTACGCTTGTGAAGACCATTATGATTGCATAGTCGACGTACCTTACATAGATCCTACCTCAATTTACATGAAAATTGAGGGAAATCTCATGAAGTTCAAGTGCAAGGACAAGATGGGCAACGTCTATCAAGCTGAGGTAAACCTCCCAGAGGACGCAGACTCTGATTCCATCAAGGTGGAGAGAGTCAAGTGGGTACTTAGGATAAGGATATCACGTAAGTCGACGTAAAAACTCCCATATCTAAGTCTTATTAAGAGTCTATAATGTTTTTATAAACACTGTTTATTAATAGTTATATGGTTGCTTTGACCGAAGACAGAAACAGTAAGGATATGGAAACGAGGAAAGTACAGAAGCTCGGGTCATCATCCCTTTTCATTACCTTGCCAAAAAAATGGATAAACAAGTGGAAGATAAACCCAGGAGACAAGATAATTATGGAAGTTCTAGATGACGGCACCCTCAAGCTGGTTGCCGAGAAGATAAAGTTCAACGCCGGAAGGAAGAGCATAGTCCTAGACATAGACACGTTAAAACAACCAATGACAAAGGTTTTAACTTGCCTATATTCTCTTGGTTACGACGAAATAGTTTTCGAGAGCAAGAAGCCCTTCAACCCTAAGGACATTGAGGAGGTTTCCGAGTTTTCGAAACAGCTAGTAGGCGCGGAGCTCACGGAGAGCAGTGAAAACAGGGTTAAGTTAGAGTGTCTTCTGGACATAGAGAAAATAGGAATGGAAAGCCTCCTCAGGAGGATACTTAACATCATGTCGAAAAAGATAGACAACTTCATTTCTTTATTAACTAACCAAGAGGTCAAGGAAGTTTACGCCAATCAAGAGGACTTGAGAAAGATATATCTCATGCTCTTAAGAAGAACTGTTGGAAATAAGCTTTACGCTGAGTCTGACTTCACGAAGAACTCCTTCGTGATAGTAAACGCTTCAATTCTTCTGAATATAGATTCGATCTTGGACAAGCTAGGTGATTACGTGAAGACAACTAAGTTAGAACCAAACATAGCTGAAGCCTTAAAGCAGATCCTCGGTAACATGAACGATCTTTTGGACGAAATAGTCATGAGCATACTATTTCCTAGCGTGAAGCGAATATCGAATGGCACAACAATAATCTACCAGATAAAGAACATGATGAATGACTCCTTCAAGAATTGCCCCCAACTCCTCAGATTCTACGTTAACGAGATCCTCTCCATGATGGAAGGAGCGTTAGCTAACAGCTCCTGTACGATCTTCTTAGAAGATTTACCTTGGATGGAAAGAAATTTAACGGGATGAAAGGAAAAGTCTATACATTATGTCAACATTAAAAATAGAGGACTTACATGTTGAGGTCGAAGGTAAGGAAATACTAAAGGGAATAAGCCTTGAGATCAAAAGCGGAGAAATTCATGCCTTGATGGGGCCTAACGGCTCAGGGAAAACCACGCTTTCATTGGCCCTTTTGGGTCATCCTAAGTACAAGATAACGAAGGGGAAGATAACAGTTGACGGCGAGGATGTAACTAATATCGACACTTTTGAGAAAGCTAAGAAGGGCTTATTTCTAGCTTTTCAGAACCCAGTGGAAGTCCCAGGAGTGAGGCTGTCAACCCTTCTTGTGGCTGAGTATAACAAAGTCAAGGGTTCCACAGCATCAGTGCCTCAGATAGTGCAAGAAGTGAGATCTATAAGTAAGGAAGTGGGAATTCAGGAGACTCTTCTAAACAGGGGAGTCCATGAGGGGTTCAGCGGAGGAGAGAAGAAGAGGGTCGAAGTTCTTCAAATGCTCCTATTGAAGCCTAAGTTTGCCATTCTAGATGAGCCAGACTCGGGCGTTGACGTGGACGGTCTTTCGATAATATCGAAAGCTATATCTCAACTAAGGGAGCAGAACTCTACTGGTTATCTTATTATAACCCATTACAGAAGGATATTGGATCACATAAACGCAGACCAAGTCCATGTTCTTTACAAAGGCAAAATTGCTGCATCAGGAACGATGGAACTGGCGAAGAAGATAGATGAGTTCGGTTATGAGTCAGTGATAAAGGAATAAAGAAAGCAAAACTGATGTACCAAAGGTTTTTATTTCTTCTTTAACATAGTTAAAGTAGATGTAGCATGACAGAGGACAAGATATCTTTGGACATAAACGAGCTCATTAATGCTTCAATGGAAGCAAAGTACAACAAAGTCTCAGAGTCCGAGTTCCATAGGAGGATGGTTCAATCAGGGTTGACCGCAAGCACTGTAGAAGCCATATCAAAGGCTAAGAAGGAGCCTGAGTGGATGACAAAGTTCAGGCTCAAGAGTCTTGAGCTATTCGAGAAGATCCCCGCTCCGAATTGGTTACCTGAAGTTCTCTCTTCGTTGGACGTCTCAGCCTTGGACATATACGTTAAGCCAGACGCTGAAAAAGTGGGGAACTGGGACGAAGTGCCGCAGGAGATAAAGAAGTACTATGACGCGCTAGGAATACCCCAGAGCGAAAAAGAATTTCTTGGAGGATTAGTAGCAGTCTTCGAATCCGAGCCTATTTACGCTAACGTAAAGAACGAGCTTTCCAAGAAAGGAGTAGTGATGTTACCCCCAGAGGAAGCAGTCCAGAAGTATCCAGACTTGATGAAAGATTACTTCATGAAGATCTTTCCTGCCTCGGATCACAAGTTCGCCGCTCTTCACGGTGCTCTATGGAGCGGCGGAGTGTTCATGTACGTCCCCAAGAACGTGCATATAAGCACGCCAGTAGAGGGCTTCTTCGTAATAGGCTCAGAAATGGAAGGACAGTTTGAGCACACGCTTCTGGTAGCTGACGAGAACTCCTCAGTCCACTTCATAGAAGGCTGTAGCGCGCCTCAAATGAAGAAATATTCCTTCCACGACGGGATGGTTGAGCT
>DAHF01000111.1:18821-21252 GCA_002495845.1 Sulfolobus sp. UBA167 | reverse complement strand
GAAACTTCGATGCAAACTTCACTAGTCATTAGAAAAACTAACTCAATATTAGTTTAAGTGTCTTTCGTTATTTTTTATTAAAAAGATAGACAGACAATAAATATTTTTAGAAGATTTTTTCTTAAATTTTAGAAGAGTTAAGTCTGTTATTCTAAATTAAAAATAAGTAGTAAAAATATTAGAAAAAAGATCTAAGGGAGCACTTTTGTCTTTTTATNNTGCCCTTTAGGTACAGCCTTAGCAACTCTCTCCAGATATTTTCTAGCTTCCTCAGCGTCCTCCTTAGGAGACTCACGATAGGTGAACCACCAGTCGAGCCCTTTGTATTCCTGTAATCTCTTTCCAATGTTTGCTATGTTTCTTGGAGGAGGAACAAGGAAATTGTCTCCAATTACTTCATTGTTTGGCCAGTTTGCTGGGATCGCAACTTTATACGTGTCTACCATCTGAAGTCCCTTTATCGCTCTCAAGAGCTCATCTATATTTCTGCCCAACTCCAGTGGATAGTACATTATGAGCCTTACCTTAGATTTGTCATCTACTAGGAACACTGCCCTTACTGTAGATGTAGCCGACTGGGCGTGAATCATTCCTAACCTCTTTGACACGTATCCCATAGGGTCTGCAATAACTGGGAAGTTCACTTCAACTCCGATTTTCTCTTTAATCCACTCGATCCACTTTATGTGGCTTATTGTGCTGTCTACGCTAAGTCCTATCAACTCTACTCCTGCCTTTTTGAAGTCCTCTGACCTCTTTGCAAAGGCTACGAATTCAGTAGTGCAAACTGGTGTGAAGTCTCCTGGATGGGAGAATAGTAAGAACCACTTTCCTTTGTAGTCATCAGGAAGGACTTTCTTTCCTTGAGTAGTCTCCACTTCTAGATGGGGAAATTCCTCACCTATGAGAGGTATATGATCTATCTGAGACGACATTTCTATCGCTATAATTTATTACCCCTCCCCTAATTTAAGTTTAACTCTATTTAGGATCTATAACTAATTAATAGTTATTTTAAATTATGAAGCGTATTTAAAAGGGATTTCATGTCAAATATCTCGATGAGGATGCCGCCAGAAACTGACTCGTGATGAAGGCTACTTACCTGATATTTTGTCTACTTATAGAAACCTTAGGTAACTTTTTTTGTGGATGTACTATTTTTCAAGCATGAGTTTTCTCTTCAAGCGAAGTAAGAAAGCGATATACCATATAGATTCATTGAACAAAAACATGAAAACTGCAATAAAAACGATAATAGACTGTTCCATGCCGGATATAGCTAAAGGTTATGGAATGAGATATGCAATACCTAAATGGGGAGAGCCAATATTTGTTCCTTACGGAGAGTTGGATGGTGATTTCGACAATACGAAGGATGCCTTCTCTCGTATAGAGGAAGCGATATCTGAATCAGCCTCTCAGGGCCTATCATATTTCAAGGACTGGTATGCTGATTCTACCTTTCTGAACCATTATAGGATATCGTATTATTCATTTACTCATGAAAATTACGGATACTTAGCAGGAATAGGAGCAGACCCGCTTATTTCGCACAAATATTTCGAATTGCCTTCACTTAAGGATAAGAAGGTTTTCGTCGCATCTCCTGCACTTTCCATGGTAAGTGAATACCCATTTTATGATCAGATCTATGAACACAGGAAAGAGATAATAGATGCATATTCTTGGGCGAATTCTGAGTTCCACGCAAAGTACGACAAGGATAACGTGTACGATGAGGATATAGGTAAATACTATATGTCCCTAATGTTTGAAAGAATAAGGGAGAAGAACGGGAAAAACGCTAAGAACCAAGTTGAGAGTGCAGACATACTTCTAGTTCCGCTTTTTACTGGACAGAACAAATATGGAAACGGTTCTTCAATAAAGGAATCTTGGGCTAACTCAGAGTTCTATAAGAAGTCAATGTATCATGAATTAGAGTCGCTTCCAGTTATATGGAATACGAGAAACGCCGAGATTCTAGTCCAAGACAATATGGGAAAGTACTCACAAATAGTCCTATTGTTCGATAAGGGAGTTCCCAGCTTTGACAAGTGTAAAGATGACTGTATGTCGGATTCGCTGAAGTCTTTAGTGAAGGTAGTAGAGGACAAGGAGCGCTACAAGGTCATTGAGCCTTTGAAATGATGTAATTAAACACTTGACTACCTTGATTTATCATTGTATTTATATTGCTGTCTGTAATATCATTGCTTTTTAATTGAGACAGTAGGTTTTCTGAATAGTTTTGAGCTGCAGACGCGCTACTCTGTCCTATTTCGTTAGGGTTCATAGCTGGGGTTGGGTAACCTATCAGGGCATAAGTTCCGCCTGGGCCGGTTATTATTATCATAGTGGCTATGTGAGGAGCGGATGTTGAGTAAGCTATGGAATCATTAAGTCCTTGTGAGCTACTCACTAGAGG
>DAHF01000111.1:207-18804 GCA_002495845.1 Sulfolobus sp. UBA167 | reverse complement strand
AAGTTGTCTTTGATTTCTTGAAGCCCTATTATCACTGCGCTGCCATTAGTCGGATTTACTGGAATACCAGAGGGTGTTGCATTGAGGTATTCATTGTATATATAGAGATAATGGAAGTAGACGCTGGAGTTTGGCTGGAAGCCAGTGAACCAAAGCGATGGAATATAAGGGATATCGGGTTCATTTCTAGAATAACCTGGTATAGCTTGCACGCTTCCGTACTGAGAAAGCGTCTTATACAGAGCCCATGAATCTGTAGCTCCATAAGGACAGCCATACCAGCTAATGAAAAATACTTGAACAGAATCATTTCCAGCGTAATTACGATCGCTCACTTGAAAGAACTTAAAGGGAGCAGGAGAACTGGAAAATGAACTTGAAGGTGAAAAGATGGGGTGGCTGAACGAAGTGAATCCTACTAGAGCTACAACGAGTACAGCCAAAACTATGAATGGTATATATATAAGCTTACTATCCTGTTTTTTGTTCTTAGTTTTAACGTTGTTCTTCCTTTTAGCCATTGAATAGATTGTCATGTTCTAGATATAAATGTGTATCACTGGAATGCAAAGATACTTTGAAATTAATGCATTTTACCTTTATCACTATAAGCTTGATAATTTAAAGGAAATGAAGATTATTCATCAAGAAGTTTGGCTACCTTGTGGCTTTTGAATCATCATTGAAGAAAGACGTACAGCTTTTTACTCCCTAAAAGTTGAATGTATATTCGTTGCTGATTTAGTGATGTTTTTGCCGAGTCCTGAGCAAATGATGATCGACGAGAGTCTTATCTTTAATTCTATTTGAATAGGTATTTAGTCTCTTTGTATTTAATATTAAATTAAAGTCTAGTTTTATGGTACAGAAATATAAATCAATTAGTTTCTTTTAGTTTATGGATTTGAGAGTCGATGAGCCTGAGGACGTACTAATTCCTCCATTACAAGAATATACATACATCTGTGGAGACATGATAAGCGAGAATAAATGTAGCGGAAGCCTGATCTTTAGAGATGCAGACTATATCACAGTGAGCATGAACGACTTGGTATCATCCATGAGCCTTCAGGGTGCAATCAGATCGAAATTAAGGGGAAGGAAACTTGATAGATGGCTATCTTATTTGAGTAAGTATAAGATAGAGGTATCTCCAAAGGAGTTCTCTTCAGTTCTCAAGTTAGGGTCAGTCATAACACTCTATGTTGATGGAATGGACGTGGACGGCGTATCAGGAGATTCTGTAATCAAAGAGATTAGAGTGGTAGGCACTGGCTATAACTTCGAGAAGATAGTGGATGGTCTATCAGAACTTTCACCTAGATTAATTACGGTCCAAATAAGGCAGAACGTATGGTATATGATCACGTCGTATACATGTTTATATATTGATCAAGCACTAAGGAAGAAGTTACAATCGTTCGTGAATTTAAGGAGATTGTGTTGTAAAAAAATAGAAAAAAGAGAAGGAATGAGAATATGTTTTATGTAACGCGAGAACGAGCTGGCGAAACGTCTTCGTTAGTTATCCAATGATTCGTAAGTGTGAGTTTAACATAAAAATGTTTAGCATTTTTTGCAACTTAATAAATTGAGTTATAAAGTTCTAAAAAAATAATGAATCAAAAAACAATAATAATAATAAGAAAAATATCATAACAATTACTTATGCAAATTAAGCTGAAGTCTCCTTCTCTAACTTATTTGCAAGTTCTTTCATCCTACTTACGATAGACCTCTCTCTACTAGTGTAAAATGTCAAGGCTATCCCGTTGCGTCCCATTCTTCCTGTTCTCCCAACCCTATGAATGTAGGTTTCCAAATCACGGGGCGCATCGAAGTTTATCACTAGATCGACATCTATTACATCTATTCCACGCGACGCTAGGTCAGTAGAGACTAGAATGTTTCTCTTACCTTCCCTGAACAGTCTTAGGTTCTGCTCCCTCTTAGATTGAGGTAGATCTCCGTACATCACTGACGCCCTGTATCCCAAATCCCAGAGGGAATTGTAAAGCATCCTAGCTCTCTCCTTAGTCCTTGTGAAAACTATCATCTTTCCTCTGTTGTTTCTTATTATGTCCTTCAGCTTCGTAACTTTGTCCGCCCAGTCGTTTCTGGTTTCAACGAATCTTTGCTCTACTTGTTCAACAGGTTTGTATTCATCTAGTTTTATCAGGTCGGCGCATTTAGCAAATTCCCTAGCTAAGCTCTCTACTTCTGGCGGAACAGTTGCGGAGAAGAAACCTAAAACTTTGGGGGATGTGTGCCCCAATATCATTCTTACATCCTCAACGAACCCCATGTCGAACATTCTGTCTACTTCATCCACGATTACCCCATCAAAAGATGAGAAATCGATTTTATCCTTAGTCCATAAATCGAGCAACCTTCCGGGCGTTCCAACTACCACGTTGGCGTTCCTCAACTCATTTAGCTGAGAAGTGTATCCTACCCCACCTATTATAGTAGCTACATTAACATTCATGTGTTTTCCAAGTTTCTTGAATTCTTCGGATACCTGACCTGCAAGCTCCCTTGTGGGGGTTACCACCAAAGAGGTATAACGTAATTGTAATAAGGGAAGGACATAAGACGCAGTCTTTCCAGATCCCGTTTTAGCTTGGATTATTACGCTTTTATTTTGAAGAAGAAGAGGAATAGCTCTCTCTTGCACTGGAGTAAGCTTTGAATAACCAGCTTCGGTCAATGCTCTTCTAATCCCTTCGTCAAAACTTATCATAATTAACTTCAATGGCACACGACTTTAAACTTATGCAATTTTTCTTTTTCTTTTTTATTATTTTTTTCTTGATTTTTCTAACTTTTACGCCAAGTCGTAAAGTTTAATACTTTTGAGCCTAAGATGAAAATGTGAGCATCAAAGGGGTTTTCAGGAGTTGGGGTCCTGCATGGCTTGTAATGATAGCTGACATGGACGCTGCTAGTCTCATAACTGCAGCCCAGAACGGAGTTCAATACGGATATGGATTGATCTGGTTTCTTCTGTTACTTGTTGTGCCCCTCTATATAGTCCAGGAAGTGTCAGGAAGGATAGGAGTTGCTACAGGGAAAGGTTTAGCTGAGATTTTAAGAGAGAACATGGGGCCTAAAGTTGCGTTGTTATCTGCAATGCCTATGGCGACAATAGACTTCCTCAGCTATGCCGCGGAGTATACTGGGATAGCGGTAGGTATGGAGATGGTTGGAATTTCCCCTTTGATATCAGTTCCCATAGCTTATTCCTTACATCTCTTCTTAGTTTACAAAAGGGAATACATGAAAGTTGAGAAATACCTGATTGCGGGTTCGATGGTAATGATCATGATATATATCTTTGCTGCTCTGTTTAGAGGATTTGATCCCTACTCTTCTCCTTTCCTCTTCTCCACCTCTAAGAGCTTCATTTTTCTAGCTGCTGCGAATATAGGCGCTGTAGTTATGCCCTTCATGCTATTTTACCAAGCTTCAGCGACGGCAGAGAAAAGGATACGTGATGTCAAGGCAATGAGGATTGAAACTTTCGTTGGTGCTCTAGTCTCGGAGCTCCTCATGGTTGCAATAGAAGTGGCCTCTACGGGGCTTAAAACGAGCAATTTCGAGGACCCATCAGTCATTTCCAGCTCCCTCTCTTCAATAGCAGGTCCTTTTTCCCCTTTAATATTTGGGATGGCATTGGTGCTATCGGGGTTCATCGCTCTTGTGGTAATATCCCTTGGAAGTGCATGGGGTGTTACAGAGGCTTTGGGAATAGGCAGAAGGAACTGGTTTAAGGTCTATATAGCAGAGTCTCTTCCCGCAGCGATCATACCAGTAATTTCAGATTCTTTAATCAACATGGTGCTTAATCTGATGGTATTTGAGGTCTTAGCATTGGTCTTTCCGATAGTTCTGATGGGTTTGATAGCGTCAAATAGAAACTTAATGGGAAAGCATGCTACAAGCAAGAGAGGGATGATAGTATATTGGGCTGTAGTGTCATTAATAATTCTAGGAGGTTTGTTAGCTCTAGTCTAAATTTTTCCATTTTGTAATATATAATTATAATGAACGGTTGGAGTTTTGTTATAAAAATGTTTACATTTAATATTTCTTTAAATGTATCTTTAAATCCCGAACATAATAGGGGTTAGATTATTAAGAGAAGTAGGTTGTAGTATCATTGGTGAAAAAATGGGGATAGATCCTAGCTACAGGACAAGTAGACCGGTCGCTGGAGATCATGAGGGGCACAAAGTTTATGGCCCAGTAGAGAATCCTAAAATCCTCGGGATTCATGGCAGTATAGTAGGCGTTGACTTCGACCTCTGTATTGCGGATGGCTCATGTATAAATGCGTGTCCGGTTAATGTATTTCAGTGGTTAGATACTCCCGGCCATCCAGCCTCAGAGAAAAAGGCAGATCCTGTAAATGAACAAGCATGTATATTCTGTATGGCTTGCGTTAATGTATGTCCTGTAGCAGCAATAGATGTGAAACCTCCATAACTTTTTTAGAGCATTTTCATCTTATTTTCAAGTTCAGTCTTGATTCCTGACGTCAAGGATAAGGAAAGAAACATTACTTCTCTTCTAAATGCCAAAATAATAAGGGCGGAAAATGGAGAGAGCGAAATAGAATTTCCCTTCAGAGAAGAGCTGACTAGAAGGGGAGGAGTTTTGAACGGAGGTATAATGGCAACGGCAATGGACTTAGCAGGTGGGTTAGCCGTCAGTACAGTGAACGATGGTTTAGATCAGGTAACTCAAGAAATGAAAATTAATTTTCTCGAGCCAATGTTTAAAGGTCCTTTTAAGTGCAAAGCAAGGGTGATAAGAAAGGGCAGGACTGCAGTTGTAGTACTGATAGAGCTGACAGATAGAGAAGGAAAAGTCGGGGCTATATCCCTTGGAACATGGTACATTATAAGGGACAGAAAAATAACTTCAAATGAATAGATATTTATTTTTATATTTTTCCTTACTGTACAGAGTTTATAACTGACATTATAGTGGAAGCCGACTCCTTAACCGATGTTAATGATAGGATATAATTTTTATTGATGTGCCCCTCAGAGGAGACAGCCAATGAGGATGGATTTAGGCTATTCAAATAACCTATAAGAATCCAAGTTCCGTTTGGTCCAGTTATTATGAGTGTAGTAGGTATGTGTGGCGGATTTCCCATGTAAGCCGGTGATACCATAGAGAGGCCGGTGAAGATGTCAGAGTCATTTATATCATATTCCAAAATTAATTGGTAAACCCATGTGGGAGCTTCGTTTCTTAGCTCTTCAATTCCACCTTCCACGAGATTTTTCATTGGAGTCCCTTCTGGACTCGCATTTAGGTATTCATTGTATAAGTAGACATAATGAAATGACACGGTTGAGTTTGGAATGAAATCAAGGAACAATAGACCTGGCACATATCCTCCTATATCAGACTCATATATCGAATAGTGTGTTTCAGCGCTGACGTTTCCAAAGTGACTTAGAACGTCATAAAGGGGCCATGAGAGGGACGCACCGAAAGGACAGCCATACCAGCTTACTAAATAAATTGAAACATTTTTGCTATATCCTTTATTACTCACTTTTATGAAATGAAATAGGTCATTTGGAAGTAAAGAAGGAAGAACGAGTACCGTGAAGAAAACTAATGACAACAAAATTACAGCCACATAACTGACGGTCTTTTTTACCATGAAATCACCTAAAAAGCTGATATGCTATTATAAATTAATGTAGCTGACTAAAAATATCATTCAAATGAAGATTGCAGATCAAGTTATCAAGATGAAAGCGTGGAATCCTTACTATCTTATTCTCAAAATGTTTAATAAAGTATGGATTCATATGTTATTATTAAGAAAATCTTTTTAATTATAATTACAAAAATTATAAGCTTACTCAATCAGTATTTTATTTTTTCCCCAGCTAAATGACTAAATAATTCTTTTCTTTATGAATTTGAATAGTTTTTAAGCTTTCTTCAGAGACCTTAGAAGTTTCTAGTAACTTTATAAAGACTTTATATTATTTCTATATCTTCACTAATAATATCTATAGTACAAATAAATTGTAGGAAAAAGTTGGATGTTCCTAAGGCATCTTTAAAAAAGGTTAAAAACTTTAGGTAAGAAATATACCTATGGAACTCAAAAATTATGAGAAGATGATTGACTTCCTGATGAGCGATAAACGTACGCAGTATGAAAACCCAGATCTATTTTTACCAAGATTTGTAAAAAATAATGATACAGTTGCTGATGTTGGATGTGGTCCAGGTTTCTATTGTATTAGGCTAATTAAAATTGCCTCAAAGGTCTATTGCATAGATACAAGTGAATTGATGTTAGATGTAGCTAAAAAGAATTGTAAGAGCGAAAAAGTGCAATTTTTCAGTTCAATAAGCTTAGTTCCCAGTAATACAGTGGATTTAGTTTTGATGGCAAACTCTTTTCATGACATGGAAAACAAAGAGGAAATTTATGACGAAATAAAGAGAATAAGTAAAGAGAACTCGAGAATCTTTATAGTTGATTGGAAAAAAGATCCAAAAATTGAAAAAGGCCCGCCTTATTATTTAAGGATGACTGAAGAGGATTACATCAAAAGATTTCCTGACTACTCCCTGAAGGAGAGGTTCGAAATAGGCCCATATCATTTTGGACTGCTATTTGAAAGAAAGAGATGATCTGAAGCTTATAAGGTTACTAGCTCACTACATGATGTGAAAAGTAAGATCTGGGAATTTCTATCTCTCGTTGGACATCCTTTGGTTCAATTGCCCTTTTGGGTTGTTCTGATAACTTTTTACAACTACGGGTCTATGATTACTTTATTTATTTTCATTTTGGTTTTTCTAGCGGGATCATTAGCTCCATATTTACTCTATCGTGGGAAAAACTCTGATCTGCGTGAAATAAGACCTAGAATTTTATTTACATCTTCATTAATCTATTTTCTAATATCTCTTGCGATATTTAAATATATTATAACTTCGGTAGGAATTTTAGCCACATCGGCAGTTACGTTTATCGATGGTATAATTTCTCTAAAGTGGAAGATTAGTATACACGCTACTGCAATGGCTGGGTTCATAACTTACGCTTATCTAATCCTTGGGTACTATGTGCTTTTAGCGACTCCATTTGGCTTGCTAGTAATATTATCTAGATATTTTCTAAGAAAGCATACCAAGGGTCAATTAATTGCGGGAACTTTAGTAGGTTTCCTTGTAACTGCATTTTTCTGGAATTTTTTAATTGGATAATTTTAATTGGGTAAAAAGATATAGAAATGAGTATAACTTAAAAAGACAAAAGCCAGAAAATTTGCAATTATAGAGAGGAAAGCTATTTAGCGCTTACTTTCCTTTTCAAGTAGTCGTCTACATCGATTACCTCGTTCTGTTCATTTACTACTAGCCTGCCTGGACGTCCGTATCTAGCTTTCTTTATATACCATATTAGCGTTACCATCAGGATTATCCCCAGGATAATAGCCTGGTTCAAGTCCATTGATGCTATTGAGCTTATGTCTCCCCAGAGGTTTATTCCAGTAGCAGCCAAAGGAATTAGAAGGGAAATGTAACCGAGCTCTCTTATTCTCCAATACAATACGGGCACTCCTATTCCATCAAATAGCCTACCCAACAGCCAAAGTATACCCGTGACCGCACTAACTTCAGTGAACGCAGTGACCAGACCTAAGGTAAATACGCTAACTACTGTAACTACAGCTGTTATCAATGCTATGGCGATAGTGGACATTACTGGCTCTCCGCTCTTGTTAGTCTTTAAGAATATTTTGGGTGCAGCGTCCTCCCTTGCTAAGTTGAAGAGGACCCTTGAAGCTCCAATTGTAGTACCTATATTGGAACTTAACAAACTGTTTATTGAAAGTATGAGGGCGATCAACATGAACAGAGGACCGTAAGACATCATCTCATAGAGGAGGGGTTGAGGGGAATTGGCAAGGGAAGCGAGCGATCCGTTCCAAAGTGCTACAAGTGCGTAAGTCCCTAAAAACATGGATATTCCCCCTATTAATAGGGCTAACCACATTCCTCTAGAGACGTTCTTAAGAGGTTCCCTCGTTTCCTCTCCTAAATAAGTAGCGGCTCCGGCTCCGGAAATACTAACTGTGGTTAACACGAAGGCTGTTGCTAGGTTCCCCATGCTTACATCCTTAGGGATAACGTAATTGTAATGAAATCCACCATGGAGAGAAAGGAAGAAAATTCCTATCAGAAGTGCTGCTTCAGCTGTTGCGCTGATCGTAATGACGTACGACATTAGCTTCTTTATGTGAGTTAAGGATATCAAGGAAGGATACATAACTGAAATCGCGATAACAACTGCTTCTACCCAAAGGGGAATTGTTATCCCTACCATGGAAAGCCCGATACTAACGATGAGGTATGTAGTGATCGCATTCACGGCATTCAACATAGAATATGCGAACACCTCGGTAAGCGCTTCTAGGAAGGAGAGCTTCTTGCTCCTCCAAGCACTAAAATTGAAGGTATAGAAGCCTCCTGCACTGGCAAGTTTCTTACTATATAGAGTAAGGTTGTATATCCACAGTGCGCTTGCAAGCAAAGAAAGCAACGTGGTGAAAACTACTGAATCCCCTGCATAGACTATTGCTGCAGTCGATGTTGAAACTACACTTCCTAGAGGTGCAGTAACTGCCATAGCTTGTCCGTACGTTTCCTTAAAAGAAAGTACAGCTTTGCTGAGCGTCATGTTTCTCCCTATAAGCTTTTCTCTGCAATCTGTTTTTAAAACTATCCTAAATTAAGGGAGATTTTTCCATGAAAGCTTTTAAGCAGATATCTTAAAAACTTTTTACTCTAGCTTATAGGAATATTTAACTTTATTACAAATTTAGGGTAGTTTCAAAAAAGTTTGTCAGAAATGAAGATCATATCATAAAAAATAGACAGCAACCCGAAACTATTGAGTGGAGCTAATTTCTTTAGGTAGGACGGAGGAAAGATATGTCTTAATTTCCTCAAATCTTGTTTTCATCTCTGGAGGAAGAGGTTTCTTAGGCGATATTCCAGCTAATTCATTTAATGCCTTTTTTACATATTCTATAGCGCCAGCATCAGAAGAGAATGAATTCCTATAGGCTTCCTTTATTAGCTTAACCGCGTCGTTCCATTTTCCTTTGTCTTCCTCGATAATATATCCCTCTTTCGTTAGGAAGGTATCTATATCATCCTGAAATAGAGGAACCAGATTGTTGATCACTTCCCATAATGTTTCGTTTAAGGTTGTCATGTGAATTCACTTATCTTTATGTTAGTCCCTTTATAACCTTAATACAATAACGTTACTTTTATTTATGGATCATTTTAAATGAAAATATTAAAATTAACGATAACTTTATATTAAATTTTATAATCGTTAATAATATTAACTTTTTCTTTAGCTATAGAATTAAAACTAAAAATTTAGTTAACTTTTTTAAGTTAGCAATGTATAAAGATGCTTAGTGATTCCGTTTGAGTGGTAAGACAGAAGGGAAGGAGGATTTGGAGAATGTGAAAACGATCTCCTATCTTCCCTTGCGCTTCGCTGTAGGTTGGATGTGGTTAGACGGAGGACTCAGAAAGGCTGTGCTAAAGCCTGCAAAGTTAGATCCAAGTTCTTCATCGTTCGTTTTGAACAAGGTGGTGACTTTTTTACCACACGCTGGATTATTTAAGGGTCCTCTATTATCGTTTTTACAAGACCCATCATTAGGAGCAACTTTTTTAGCAATATTCAGTGCATTTGAGATAATAGTAGGCTTAGCGCTGATCTTCGGGTTCTTATCAAGGCTCTTTGGTTTCATAGCTGGGGGAATGGCGCTCTCTTTAGCTCCTGCAGCGTGGTTAGGATCTACATGTGAAGATGAATGGCAGATTCTTGCTTTGCTTCTTGCAGGCGCTGTGTCAATAATGATAGCTGGAGCTGGAAGGAAATATGGAGTCGATGAGATACTTTATAAGAAATATGGAGACAAGCCAATAATTAACGCTCCTCTTCTAAAGTACATTAGGTTATGGTGATCAATCATGAAAGCTTTCGAAGCGGGTGCAATTCTATTTACTATAATAGTTGTAGTAGCTATACTGGCAATAGGTCAAATATCATATGGAAACGTTTACGGTCCTCTATTTAACGACTCAAAGAAGCCTAAGTTTGAGTTCTGCTCTCCTGTTGATGCCTTCAATAAGGATGGTCATACGTATATCGCTCTTAATATATCAGATGTGAACGGACCAGACGCATATCCTGCGTCAGTAACTGAGATAATAATTGAAAACTCTACAACAAAGATCACGCTTAATACCAGCGGTATAGCATCTTCAGTAGTCAATGTTACGAAAGCATCATTCGATCTTAAGAAAGCAGTGGGCTATAATGACTATAGTGGCCTTTACATGTGCTTAGGTACTGACGCTGTATTTCTGCTGAAGCTTCCTGTCATGTTGTCACCAGGGCATTATACAATATACCTTCTGACGCCTGCCCTCCCAATGAAGGCAGCAGCGAAGTCGTCTTTCACAATAAGTTAAAAATTAATTCTTTTTTCACTCTCTTATTCTAATGAACGACGATCAGGTAAGGCTCCTTTTTGAAGCCCTAAATATGAAAACTTTCAGGCCACCTCAAGCCCAAGAGTTCTTTCATTTGTCCGTTTCTCCGCCTCAAGGAGGTCCAGTCGTTGACGTCATAAGGCTGAAGGATAACAGTAATTTCTACATTATAGCTATGGGAATACAAGTAGCTGGAGAACACTTCCAGAAATTATCCTCTATGAAACCTGAGGAAAGAGGAGAATTTCTTCTTAGCATACAAAAAGAAGTTCTCCTTAACGGTATAGACATAGCAACTATACCTTTAGGCCAACAAGTACCCCAAGTTATCCAGCTGACAAAGGCAGTATTCGATGTCGCAGACGAGAATGACTTCCTAGAGAACTTCGTGAGGGTCAGGAATACAGGGATATTCATCATGCTCAGCTTTACGACCAAACTAGGGCAGCCTTCATCTCAAGGAAAAGGAATGCATTTTATCTAAAAAGTTGAATTTTCTTAATTCGTCTTTTTGCAAAAAGGTGAGTTTAAGCTTTTTTAGTAATGTTTAAACTTAGTCGACTTAAGATTTAAATAAAGATAGTAATGTATGAATTATAGACCGTAATGTTCAAGTATAACGTTGGGAGCAGAGCTTTCCTTCCAATTATATCTTACTCGCTATCCTCGTTTTATCTACTAGGTTACATTTTCTTTATTGAGTTAGAAAGATTACCAGCTTGGATCTCAATCATCTTGATAGGAGTCCCGTTCCTAGGGAGGATGTTGACTCCTTTTGTTTATTCGAAGTTTACAGGAATCTTTGGAATAGAGAGAGCAATGATAAGTGCGCTAATAACAATGAGCGCGATATCCCTAGCGGACTCATTTTTCATTAACTATGTGTTTCTAATAATTACAAGATTTTCTCTAGGTATCATGTTCGGAATAGCAACTTCTGCGTCAATAGAGCTAGCAAGTCTCAGCGAGAACAGGAAGATAATAGGACTCACCATGGGAGGTTGGGCAATAGGATGGATTTTGTCAGCTTTCTTATACATAGGATTGGGATCTTACATGTTCGTCCCTGGAGTTTTGTCGCTGTTTTTACTTTCACTGAAGACTAGGAGATATAACGTTAGCAAAACTGGCAATTTGTCCTTTTCATGGAAGGCTTTTGTAATATTCTTCCTAGGATTTGTTCCTGCTTATCTAATGCAATTGGTTCCGTCCATGCTAGGCGACAAAGCGTTCCTTGAGACGGTGATCGGGTATTCACTTTCGTTGCCTGCATATCTCCTGTTTCCTACAATTAAAAGAGTATTATCAGGCGTAATTGCAATTAATGCAGTTATAGTTCTTACAGCGATATTAGGTTATCTCACTTTAAATATAGGATTTTTAGCTGTTTTCACGATGTTCGGTCTGGGCTTGAACTCCCTCTTACCTATTCTAGCTAGGAAGGTGAACGTGGAACCTTCTAAAATAGGACCTAGCATGAACCTTGCATCATTTGGTGGGCTTCTGTTTCCCGAATTAGCATCATTAGCGTTCAGTGAGAGATTAATGTCGTCCTTAATTCTCTCTATATCGTCATTAGCGTTCATACTTCTTGTTTTTCTAATGAACAGAAGGATTAACGTGTCAAAGAAGAAAATGTTAGTCACGGTCCAATGAGGGCTATATATATATTCTTTTTAGTGTTGAATGCTCAGTTGTTTTGATTTCCTATGTTAATAATATCTACAGAGGAATTGCCAGACGAATTGAAGAAAATTATTCCAATCATAGACAGACCTTCAGAGGAAGACATAGAAAAAGCTGAAATAATTTTAGGCTGGCCAAAGCAGATAAACAGATTGCTACATAAATGTAAAAACCTTAAAGTGATACAGACCTTTTCGGCCGGAGTAGATGATCTGGACTTCAAGCCGTTAAAAGGAATAAGGGTGTTTTCTAACGCAGGGGCTTATTCAATCCCTGTGGCGGAACATGCATGGGGACTGATCTTAGGCGCTGCAAAGGGAGTGAACTCTAAGGAAAGGCTAATATCGTACCAAGTCTACAACAAGACTTTGCTAGTTCTCGGTGCTGGAGGAATAGGAATTGAAATAGCTAGGATAGGTAAGAACGCATTTCACACATTCAACATAGGTATATCAAGGTCTTTCAAGGATAAATCGCCCTTTGATATCGTTGACTCTGTCGATTCCCTGCATAAATACGTTGAACAAGCGGATATAATTGTGGATACTCTTCCTTTAAATAATTTAACAAAAGAGATTCTAAATTATGAATTATTAAATAAAGTAAAGAACAACTGCATTATTGTCAACGTTGGAAGGGGAGAAACCGTAGATGAGGAGGGTATGTTCAAACTTCTTTCGCAGAGACGTGACGTAAGGTTTGCCACAGACGTGTTTTGGAGGAAAGATGGGAAAGAGAACTTTATAGATTCGAGCCTATGGTCCCTAAAGAATTTCTTTGCAACTTTTCATACTGCTGGGGCTTACGGAAACGAGGAAGTCATGCATAAGGCAATGGAAATAGCGATCAGAAACGTGCAGAGCTTTTTGAAGGACGGAAAAGCGCTAAATGAGGTAAGGGTAGCTGACTATCTATAATTAATGAGTAATCTTTTGTCAAAATTTAGAAAGGTAAAGAAATATTTTTAGGCTATTTGATCACGTAGAACGTTATTACAGCAAGGAAAACACCTAGTATGGCTAGGGTTATTCCTATATACCTTACGCCTTTAAACCCAGGCGCATCGAGTAGGTCTAGTACGGTGTAAGATAGGCCGAGGAAAATCATTATCACGCTTATCATTGTCATTATTATCGACACGAAGAGTAGTGATGAGAACGCCATCAATAGAAGATCTCGCGAAATCTTAAAATACTTTCCTTTATTTTGTAACTCTCCTTTACTTTTTTAGCTATCTATTGTAAAGTATGTTTTTAAAAACGAAGAATTCCACTTGGCTATCATGGCTTTTATAAAATATCACTAGTATCCCATCATAAATTGCAAGGAATCCGTATTTTCCCTCTTTAGTCTCCAATAGTTTGGCGGAGAACTCACTTTCTAAATTGTGAGTCTCTTCATTTAGAGACGTAGTAGTCCCTGCATAAATGAGACAAGGCTTAGCTTTCTCGAGAAATCCTTTCAGGAGAGTCTCATCGTTTAATAGCGTCATAGATGAAGGTTCAAGTAGCTTGCTTACGAACAAGTTACAGTTTACCATAGTGAACATTCTTTTTCTAGCAATATAAAGGGAAAGAGCTCTATATGATTGTTGCAATTAGTTGATATAAAATGTAACCTATGGTGATTAGCGATACTCCAATGTTGAAAGCGAAGGAAATTCTGTCTGGTATGAGCGTGAGTAATCCCAGCGCAATTATTGAAATCGTAGACCCTAGAACGAAAGCTGACAGTATTAAAACGTTAAAAGGAAATGCTGATTCGAATGCAAGTATTATAGTAAGTATTTTGGAAGGTGTAAGGACAATACTTCCTTGAAGTATACCTGCGAACTTGGGCTCAATGTCAAACTCCCTTCCAGTTACAGTTTCTATTAGGAGAAGAGCTCCGAACGCCATACCTATTATGTCTGCCATTATTATTATTTCTTCCTCGAAGAACGAAGCAAGGTAAACTAAGGGTATTGCGATAATTAGATATCCAGCAGAATGAAATATAGCAAATTTAATTATCTTTCTATAGTCTTTTTTGTAAAGTCTTGCAGTAGATACGTGATCCGGTTCTATCCCGTGCCCTGTTCCAATGGCTAACGAAAGTAAGATTGAGATTAAATATTCCATAATTCGAGCTTGAACCTCAATTAAAAAAATTTCTTGACACTATTTTAATTCCTACTTACTACCTTAGATGGTAGTATCACGATTTTGAGATAAAGTAAGCCACGACCGAAACCCCTATCGCCATCAATAGAGCCACAAAGAGGAAGGGAATGTTTTGCAAAATCATCTCAGATAGAGCGGAAGCTCCGGTTTTTTCTATTATGACTTCCCCTTTTGTAACGTGGACGAAAGTCAAGTTGTTAGTATGATACACATTTATTATTTGCGTCATATTTTGATAGTACAACGTTACGTTTCCATTTATATATCCTATTCCGTTGTTTGGACTAACATATTCTTCTACATTAAATGCGCCATTATTATTTATAATAAAGGAATAATTATATTTAGCTAAAGGGAAAATATTAGCCTCAGTATAAGTACCATTTGGATAGATTAATATTGCTGAATTATCTATTTTCACCACATAAAAGTTGTTTCCCGAGAGGCTCATTTCTAAAGGTATTGAGGACTCCACACCGGCGTCAGTAGGAACCAATATAATTTTTTGCCCATCATAATCTGCAGAGTAAGCACTGGTTCCTGAGTAGAGCTTGCCATCAGAGAAGCCATATACCAATGTTCCGTTTTTTAGGTTATGGAGAAATGAGACCATTGTGAGTTTCCCATTAATTCCAAATATTTCCGTAAAGAAAGTATTCATGGTGCTCAACACTAGAGCGGGAGAGATGGCATTTCCTTCGTATATTGTCGTTTGGCTCAATGGGAATGTCTTGACCACGTCTTCATGAATTTCTACAATACTCCTATTGTACTGAACTGATAGCTGTGTAGCTGAAATTTTTGACATACCGAGGAAAATTACTTCAGGTTTGTAATCTATCATGTTCACCTTTGTTACGTAGGAGGATCCGAACTTGATATTAGTCAAATTAACTGATAGATATTGCTGTCCATCTGGAGTTATATAGACAATTTTCAGGATTCCTGTCATAGGTACTCTATATAGAGAAACTACATTGTCTGTGAGATTTCCAGCCCATATTGTGAAGCATGTATTACTTGGATTGTATATCACCTTAAAGATGTTTGGGAGGGACGCATTTAGCAAGAACCCCCCGCTTTGGAGCGACGTTATATTCACGTAGAAATGCTTATATGCATAATTATTTGTAAAATTAATCTTTTCATGGTAAGAAGAGGAATTAACTGTATAGTTAAGTATAAATACGAAATTTGAGGTATGCTGAATACATGACGAGTAATAACTTTCGTGTTGAATTGAAAGCGTCGAGTTTGTGGAACCGATTGCTATTGCGGACTGGAAGGCAAAGGGAATCAGGGCTATAACAGCAAAGAGTGTTAGAAGTCTCATTAACTTTCTAAATTCCATAATTATTAGAAGCGTAGATAAGATTTAAGATTAACGTGAGATCTTCTATAGATAAGTTGTAATGATTAAGTATAATTGAAAATGGCTAGAATATGTTAATTTATGTTTCTTTCTATTTTTCAATTACAAATACACTATATCTATCCTGATTTAAAAACTCTTCAGGCTAATGAATGACATTTTATCGAATGCAAGTAGATAACTATCTAGCTTCTAACAAATCTGATTAGCAACAATGAAACTATTATTTTTTACGAGTTTAGCTAGGATCAGTCTTATATAAAGAGTTTTTCCATTTTTTGATATGAAAGGTAAACTTGTACTGTCAGCCGTGTTAGGCGTCATCGCTTTGGCTCTTTCGATATATGATTTGTCTTTCAGTCTTATGTATGGGCAAGCGTTAATAAATCTAAGCACAATTTATCCATATTCATTAATTATTTCATTAATTCTGTTGTTTGTATCGATGATTATGCTGACGTACGCGTACAACGGAAAAGTGGACGTAGTGAAAACTTTGTTGTACCCTTTTGCAGTCGTTTCCCTGCTATTTTCAATATTTTATCCTACACTATTGACTTACAAGCTGGTCTCATTTACGTTGTCTTTGTCTCTCTTTCAGCTCGGATTCAAGAGAGCTAGGCTCGGTATCTTGTTCTTCATCTTAGACTTTTTCCTGTCTACTTTCTTCATTTACAGCTATTTTTCTTTTCACTCTTTATTTTCATTGTTGGGACTAGGAATTTCCATATTTTCCATAATCTTAACTAACAAGGGGAACCTGAAGCTCTGGAGCGTTCTGATGGCCATAGGCGTTCCTTTAATCATATTCGGAGTACAAATTTCACCTTTCTTGATGAACTATGAGTATGTAGGCGGAGGTGCTTTACTCACGGCTGTTTCTTTTATCCCCAAAAGGAAGGGGAAGAGTCCCTTCAACAAAGCAATGGAGATGCTAAATAAGGGGAATATCAAAGGTAGCATTGAAACAGTTAAGAAGAATAGAAACAAAATGTCTAAGTTAGAATTGGCTAAGTTCAGTTGCGAACTTATCTCTAAAGGTAATTGTGAGTTTATGGACTTCGTATATAAAGACAGTGAACTGCTGAGCTTGACTGTAAATTCAAATTGCAACATGAACCTTCTTTTGAAGTGTCTTGTGAACGGGATGAAAGCCAAGGAATTTCAAGAGATTTCGAAGTTGTTGATGAAGAAGAACAAGTTTGACGGAATAAAGCAGACATCTCAATTGCCTAATTTCCCGCCTGACTGGCTTTTCATGATAGCGAGAGAGTTCAACGAAATAGGTGAGAGAAATGAGTATCTGGAGTACCTGAAAAGAGCGTGCCAAAGAAATGTTAACCAAGCATGCGTAGAGCTGAATGCGACTTCCTCATTTAAGAAGGTCAGCTTATCTAACTGGGATCCTGGAACGTGGAAGAATGAAGAGATATACGGATATAAGGTAATAGACGTGATAGGCACAGGAGGTACTGGTTACGTTTTAAAGTCATATAAATCAGGAGGTTACTACGCTCTCAAGATACCGACCCTTTCGATGGTCTCAAACGTTGTAGAAATGCTAGGTGAGTCGGCAAAGTTGAGCGAGCTATCAGACAGGTCAAACTACATTGTAAAGTTGTTTGGAGTCTATGCTGATAAAAACGATATAAATGAAATATTATCAGGTAATGCGGAGATATATCTAAAGAGGCCCCCGGTAATAGCCATGGAACTGATGGAGGGCGGATCATCAGAGGATTTAAGGAAGGTCACCAACCTCATAAACTCGGATTATTGGACTCTCATAGTTTACTTAGTAACCGCGAGGATAGCTGATGCCCTTTCAATAGTCCACTCAGAAGGGTATGTGCACTGCGACGTAAAGCCTCAGAACATACTGTTCTCTGAGAAGCTCCCACCATATGGGTTAGAGGCTTTCAATAAGATTAAAGATAACTTAGTCAAGCCCAAGTTGGCAGATCTAGGTTCAGCAGTAAGGGAGGGGACAAAGCCTAACAGCTATACGCCTTACTATGCACCGCTGGAGCAAGTTAATTCTCTATATTTTGGCGGGATTAGGAAATCTGCCGACATTTATGCGCTTGGGGCAACTACGTTTAAGTTACTTACTGGTCAGTCGCTAAACTCTAAGGAAATGATAGATTCAATGTTGAAGTTCGAAGAAAGCAAAGACAAACTTCTCCTCTCAGCTTCGTTATACTCTACTAGAGACTATTCACTTCTTAATGGGATTGTTGATCCTAAGGTCATAGATTTCATAAAGTTAATGACATCACCAGATCCACAGAGCAGGCCCACCGCAGAGAAGGTCAGGGATTTCTTCTTGAGCATGACATCTTCTTATCAGAAATAATTTCTTTATCTTAGTGGGAGTTAAGGGGGCGGAAGACCCCTTCCGTGGATGGATAGCCTTTATATTTATATGTAGGAACGACCAATATTCGACTGATGCCCGCCTTAGGGTTTAGCTTTCGTGCTTACGCTGATGAAGGTGGAGGGCGTTGAAAGCCCGGTTGAAGTTAGCGTGCGAAGTACACAACAACCATATTCAGTATAATGGTTCACCGCGACTTCCCTCTTGACAAGGTAAAGAGGTTGATAGTTAAGTTAACTGCCTCAGAGAAGGTATATACATCACTTTCGTAGTTGATCATGAATTCCCCTTTTTGTCTAACACTGAAAACACAGTTGCGATAGACATTGGTATAGAGAAGTTAATCATGACGTCAGAAGGCGAATATTTCCCTAACCTGAGACCCCTTGAAAAGGCACTGTGTAGGATGAAACGTCTACACA
>DAHF01000111.1:0-184 GCA_002495845.1 Sulfolobus sp. UBA167 | reverse complement strand
GATTACTCTAGCTAAGGCCTACGAGCATCTTCAAAGCCTAAGGAATGATCTCTGCATGAGACTAGGTAGGTACTTCGCTGAGTATTACGACGTCGTGATGGAAGACACCCACGTTACGCAGTTAATAGGCAACTCTTCTAGATCTCTAAGGAGTAGGCTCACTGACGTCTCGTTCAGCGAATTA
>DAHF01000032.1:26438-30558 GCA_002495845.1 Sulfolobus sp. UBA167 | reverse complement strand
AAGAAGATGACAGACGAGAGAGCACTAAAGGCAATCCAGAGCTTGGACTACGACACGCTACTGGAGGCAACTGAAAAGCTCACTCCAGCCTTAAACAAGATAGCAGGGCTCATGGTAGACATGCAGAACAAGGGACAGATGGACACGCTCCTCAACGCCATGGAACAGGGGATAGCCCTTCTAGACGCAGTGCAGAAGGCTGACTTGGTAAACACGCTGATAACGTTCTCGATGGACCAGATAGGTAAAGTGCAGGCACTCTGGCCTCTGTTGGAGAAGATGACTAGCGACAGGGCACTCTCCCTTCTCCAGACCATGGATATAGATGGATTGCTCACAGCAGCGGAGAAGATGACTCCCTTGCTGAAGAAGATGACTAGCGACAAGGCGCTGAAGCTGCTTGAGGGAATGGACGTGGACTCGCTCCTTGATGCTACGGAGAAGCTAATGCCGGTCATGAAGAAGATGACAGACGAGAGAGCAATTAAACTGATACAGAGCCTTGACGTGGAGTCACTACTCTCCACCATGGAGGCTGCGATGCCCCTGCTCAAGAAGTTCACTGACCCCAACATGGTGAAGATGCTGACCCAAATGGATTGGGACTCAATGATGGGAATGATGGGCAAGCTAGCTGAGCTCCAGAAGAGCGGAGTAATGGACAAGATGATGTCAATGATGGACACGTTCGCAGATCCACAGGTGGTTGACGGGCTAGTCCTAATGTCTTCCAAGTTCGCCACGGCGCTAAAGATGTGGATGAACGAATTACCTTCGGTTAAACCAGCTGGAAACGGATTCCTGCTTAAGACAGCAGGGATACCCGCAGATGAAGACGTAAGATATGCGCTGGGAATCATGATGAGCCTAGCAAAAGACATAGGGAAAGTGTTCAGACAGAGCTAAATGAAAGCAAGGATTTTTTCCCTTCCTATTTCACTGTTTTATTTACATGTAGTTTATTATTATTTATTTTAGATGTAACTTCTAAATGTAAATATAATGAAAATATTTGCACTTCGCTTTCGCTCTTCCTCTAACAGATCCTTTCAGGAAGCTGACGGATAGAATCTTCCTTCTCCACCCCACTGTTAAAAATGAAGTGAATGGTGTAACGTGGCATCTTGAAGTGAAGAGTTCTCCAGCTATTACTCTCTATTTACAGAATAAAATAAGGATTAGAGACATTGGCAAACTACATATGGAGGGAATCTCTGATGGAGGAGCACCCTTAAGGCAACAAAGGAAAGAGGAATACAAAAAAGCGAAGCGAAAGGAAGAAGAAATATATGCCTAAAACTAGGTCCTAATTCTCAGTTTGTCCATCCTCCTCCTGGCTTCGTGTGAAACTGAAGGGTCAGTAACGGTCTTTGTTGTGTCTACACCCACAGAGGTCAAGCTCAGCTTGGACAGCCCAGCTAAAAAGGCCAGCATCCCCAAGTGAGAGCACTCTCCGTAGCCTCCTCCGCCATAACCTATGACGTTGAAAGAAAGCTCCCTCTGCAGTTTTTCAATTTTTTTACCTAATATATGGAAAGAGTAGGGGGTCAACGAAAGGGAAGCTAGGTTATCGTCCTTCATGCCGTCCACGCCTGCTATTACTATGACATATGAAGGTGAGAAATCCCTTATCAAGTCAAGGAAGGAGAGGGACTCCTCAAAGACGTCGTCTCCGGATCCCAGAGGAAGTCCTATGTTGTAGTTCAGGTTAGCTCCTTCACCTTCTCCCCTCTCCTCTGGTCTTCCAGTCCCGGGGAAGAAATTGCCGTTGTATGCGAAGATGTTAAGTTTCAGCACGGGATCACGGTAGAGTATCTCTTGAAGCCCATTTCCGTGATGCGCGTCAACGTCCACTATGGCTACCTTCTCCCCTGAACGGGTTAGCCTCTTCACAGCTATAGCCACGTCGTTGACAGGACAGAACCCCATGGCTTTCCCCGGAAGGGCGTGATGAAATCCACCCAAGGGAACATAAATCTGGTCTATATACTTCGACCTGGCTATTGCAACGAGGGAAGACCCTACTACGAGGAGAACGTCCTCATATATGCCAGGGTAGTGGACTGTATCGCCCGAGTCCAAGAAGCCTATGTAAGGTATCTTGCTCACCTCCTTGAGGGACTTCACGTACTCCTCAGTGTGAACCTCCTTGAGGACTTCCTCCGTGGCTTGTTCAGGGGATATCTCTACGAAGCTGAGGGTCCTCCTGGCGCCCTCAATGAACTTCCTAATCCTCTGCTTGCTCAAGTCCCTTATCATGGGATGAGAAAAGGATATCTCGAGGAACCTATCGTCCCAGACTAAACCTAACAAGATGACCACCTATGAAGTCTGACAAGTCTACCTCGTCCCCCTCCTTGAATGGGGAGTTCAGGAAGAACCTCACGAACGGGTATCCACCATATGAGAGCACGGACTCCATGAAAGGGGGACCGCAGAGCTGTTCGTTCATGAGGACCTTGAAGGTGATGTCGTAGTCCCACCGCCTGATCGCGCCTTCCCTCCATTCGAAGAGGTAAACGTTTCTGCCCCTCTTAGACGCTACCTTACCTATTTCCTTGCCGTACATGTTGACTACAGAACCCTTTGGTGCCGACTTACCTATGACACCGCCGTAACACGAGAAGGGATAACTCACGTTTATTATCCCGCTCTCTGTGCCAAGCCCGTGTATTCTCCCCGCCCGGGCGAAGTCGATTACCTTGACGTCAAAGAAGTCCTTTTCCACGTTCACAACAATCCCCTTTCTGGAGACTACGTCCCTCTGAATCCTTTGCACCCTCAAGGAAACGTTCTCCAAGTGAGCGTGGGGGAAGTCTCCACCCGTGTAAGGCGAGGAGATGAAATTACCTATTTCGTCTCCTTCCTTGAAACCTTGACGTGGAGAAAGGAAGGGATCCACGTGCAACATCTTCACCTTTACCCCGTTTACGTCCAGGAAAGACACAACGTCGTAGTCATGCTTTGCGTGCTTGTTAGGTCTACCTATCTTCACCTTCTCGCTTCCCAGGAAGACCCCTGAGAAGGGAGCTCTGAACACTTTCATGTCTACAGATGATACATCCACCGCCCTCCTGTGGACGTGGGACGAGAAACCACTGGAAAAAAGGCTTAATGGAGTGCACTTGCTCAACTTCAGCGTCAAGATACTAGACTCACCACAGAAGGTAGCTTAGTTGCCTTCAATGCCCTGACTGTCTGTTGTATTGAAGGGTACCAAGGTATGTTCTTCATCACCCCTCCAGGCCTCTCATTGGAGTAAGGCCTATTACACCCCGGACATCCGCTGGTCATGAAAGCTGGTGAAAGGTCCTCCGCCCTCAAGTCAGACGGCAACACGATGTCCTTCAGCTTTCCATCTTCGTCGAACACGAACGCGTCCTTGCCAACCACGTTGTTTTCTATCAACCATCTGGAGAGCTGCATCCTCCTGTACACTGAGACTGGGACAGGCTTGACTTTCTCCATGGGTGTAGTCTCCTCAGGGTAGAAGGCAAACAGACTTATCTTGGCTCCCCTACTGTGAGAGTAGAGCATCAAGTCCACGGCTTCCTTCTCCGTCTCTCCCAGACCTATGATCAAGTGTATCCCAGCGTTCATCTTCCCGAACACTTCCACGGCCTCGTCTATAGCCTTGATGTACCTATCCCAGGAATGCATGCTCCTGACCGGCTTTCCCCTAACGTTGTCGAAGACCTCCTTGCTTGCCCCGTCAATGGCTACATCTATCATGTTGGCACCGGCTTTTCTCATTTCCTCCATGTGCTTCCTATACGTGTAAGTAGCCGTGACAAGCTCGGATATCTGAACTTCCACTCCAGCTTCCCTGATCCTCCTGGTTATCTCTATAGCGTCGGGAGAGGCCCTAGGATGGGCCAATTGCCCTACACATATCCTCTGAATCCCGTATGTAGGGTCGCCCTGCCTCTCCTTTATTCTCCTGATTACATCATCCAAGGGTCGCAGGGGCCACTCCACCCTGATCAAGGTCTTGCAATCAGGCCCCTCTGCAACTTCCCTTGCTTGTCCGCAGTATTGACAGTTTGCCTTGCATCCATCGGGATAGTATTGAAGTAGGTTTATCGTGGTGTTCAGGGCGTTCCTCAAGAAAACCCCCGGG
>DAHF01000032.1:22948-26385 GCA_002495845.1 Sulfolobus sp. UBA167 | reverse complement strand
TCACACCCTTAATATGTCCTGAACAACGTTGCCGCAGCACGCGTTGCTCAGGTAAACTTCCCGCCTACCGCGGGCGTACTCTATGGTTTCTTCCTCTGGAAAAGCTATGCCGTCTACTCCGTAGTCGACGGCGAACTTCTCGACCCTCAAGTAAGAGGATCCACGNNAAGTAAGAGGAACCACGTGGCCTGGCACATCCAAGCATCACGGGTACGTTAAACTCGTCCCTGGCCTTCCTGATAACTGCCTCCATGTCCTGGGGGGACGGTTGCCTGAAGTCCTGCATCTTGGTCCCTACTAGGGGCATCAGGCCCACGACTATGACTGAGTCAGGACTGACCTCTTTCAGTAAGTCTAGGGCGTGAAGGTCTCCCTCGATTCCCCTCTTGCTGAGCCCTACGATAACGTGGGGCGTGACCTTCATCCCTGCGTTCTTCAGGTGCTTGAAGGAATTCAGGTAATCCTCCACTGTGAATGGTTGGCCTAAGACGTCCCTGATCGTCTCGTCGTCCCCTACCATATCAAGGAGGGCTATCCTCACCCCAGCGTCTTTGAACTTCTTTGCAATCTCATAGCTCTTCACCACTCCAGTGTGGGCTATGATCGTCATCTTGTTGGAATACTTCCTCGTCAGCTCAGAGTACTTCCACACAGGAACATCTCCTCTTCCAGTGGAGCCTCCTGATAGGATCACTCCTTCGTCTCCCCTCATAACCGCTTCCATGAACTCCCTCTCGAATGAGGATACGGTAGAGCCGTCCGCCATCCCCTCCAGCACCCTCTTTCCGCAGTGCTTGCAGTTGAACGCACATGAGGTGCCGGTCACGGATATCGGCTTCCATCCCTTGGAGGAGTCCATGTAGTCGTTCTCGTACTTCTTCAGCATAGGAGAGTATAGGAACAAGGGTCTCATGAGCTCACCTCTAAGATCAATTTGCTCAAGTCCTCCGGGGACATGCCTATCATTTTAACTCCCTTACCCCAATCCTTAACTTCTTCCTCCACGCTCTCGACCCTGCTCCACTTCAGCCTAGCCTCCAAGTCGTAAATAGCTCTCCTGGGTTCCACGAAGAAGTCTCCAGTGATTAGAACGGACTCTATCATCCCCTTGCCCGCCATCTTGACTTGAACCTTGACCAGACCTCCTGGGAGCTTCCTCTCCAGGTACCTCACGTTGTCGCCTTCGATCGACTTCCTGGTGTTGAATATCCAGTCCTGAGAAGAGTACTTCAAGTTGAGCTTCTCTATTTCCTCGACTTCAGCTTGGGTGTAGCCTGAATCGACTAGGCTCACGCCCAACACTTCCTCAAAGGACTTCCTGGCATTCATCGCTACCTCTTCCATCTCGACGTTATGTCCTATTTCCCTGTCGACCCAAGTCAGCCTGTCCCTGAAGTCCTTGTACAGCTTGTCCTTCATCTTCTCCGAGGAAAGCTTCAGGACTGAGACCATGTCGTCCATGTTGAAGTCCACCAAGATGGTTCCTGTGACTGCTATGTATTTACCCTCTGAGAACGCGCCTATCCCAGATATCTTCCTACCGTTCACTTCCACGTCGTTCTTGGGCCTGAAGGAAGCGTTGATCCCCATGTTTTTCAGAGCGATAATCACGGCGTCTGCGCTCTTCCTTAGGGCGTTCTCAGGTGTATCGCCTAAAAGCGAGGAGTGGGAATAGACTTCCCATCCGAGTTGCCAAGGGCCCATCACTATCGTACCTCCACCGGTGGGCCTCCTGCCTATCTGCCAGTTTCTTTTCTTCACCTCGTCGAGGTTCACCTCCTGCTCCACAGCTTGATGATATCCTAGCAACACCGCTGGGGGGTCGAACACTACCATCCTGAGTATTGGACGTCCTCCGTGGGATACCGAGTCTAGAAGCGCCTCCTCTCCTGCCAGTATGTGAGACTGGTCGTTTCTCTCAAAAACGAACCTGAATTCCTCCATCACATAAAAGGAGTTAATTTAACATAAAAATATTTCTTATAAAATATACTTGAAATGTAGTATACATAAGACACCGTTTTAAGTCTCGAGGGTGAGATAGATCACATGGAGACTAAAGAAATCCTCCTCAAGTTCAAGAACATAGCTGTGGTAGGTTTCTCAAAGGACCCCATGAAGCCGTCCCACAAAGTCCCCATGTTCCTGAAGGAGCACGGTTACCACGTTGTGCCCGTAAATCCCACGGTAGATGAAATAGACGGGATGAAGTCTTACAAGAGCTTAGACGAGGTCCCCGACAAGGTGGAGGTAGTTGAGGTCTTCAGGCCCTCAAAGGAAGCTAAGGAGATAGTGCAACAAGCAATAAGGAGGGCCAAGGAAAAGGGGGACGTCAAGGTGGTGTGGCTTCAGGAGGGAATAGTGAACGACGATGCGGCCAGAATGGCTGAAGAGGAAGGCTTAATCTTCATCCAGGATAAGTGCATGTATAAAGAATACAGCAAGTATATTGAAGGAAATCAGGATTCTAAAACTTTATAACGATTAAAGTTTTAATAGTATAAATTCAAAGTTAAAGTATGAACTCTCAAATAGAAATCTTGGATACAGCAAGGGAGTCGATAAAATGTTGCTACAAGATAAGCGACACTGACTTCGACTGCTTAGTTTTGTTAGCTAAATTAGGTAAACCTACTTCTTCCGAGGAGATGGCTTCTGCTATGAACTTGAGCAAAACTACAGTGGAGAATTCATTAAAGAAGCTCCTTGACTTAGATTTAATAGTACGACAAAAGTCCAACGACGAAAGCAGGAGGATAGGAAGGCCGAAGTTCATCTACACTGTGAACGATGAGCTTCTAAACAAAATAAAGGAGGACTTAAACAACTGTGCCGAAACCATAAGGAACTCTATATCAGCATCCTCCTAGCTTTATATCCTTCTGGCTCCCGTCATCAACTGAACCGTTTTTCTTGATTGCAATTACGAATACTCCGTTTTCGTTCCTGTCTTCAAGTATCTCGCACTTGACTAGCTTAGCAGCGTCTAGTATCATGCTCCTGCACCTAGCGTCCTTGAACATAACCCTCAACTCTAGATTTCTCTCCGTCATTAGTTTAGTCGCTACCTTCATGAAAGGGCCCGGGCACTCTAGACCCGTTAAGTCCATTTCTTCCATAAGGGAATAGGTATAATAAGGAGATTAAAAACTCTCTTTCTTTCTATTCGCTTTTATCTAGTGAGATCAAGGGGGCGGAAGATCCTTTCCGTGAGGGGATGGTTCACCCGAACCTCCCTTTCCTTGTTTGGCTTTCCTCTGGTGTTGAGAACTAAGCGAAAGGTCCAATCAGGAATCAACAATTTATGACCTATTTTGCCTTAGACCGCTTTAGTTTCAGACAGAGCCTTCCCAACTTGTCGATAACTAAAAATTGCTCGTGTTCCATAATGGCTTGAGAAAACGCGAACAAAGAATTTATCTTAACGGAGGTTTAAG
>DAHF01000032.1:411-22825 GCA_002495845.1 Sulfolobus sp. UBA167 | reverse complement strand
CGTGTGAAGTATACAATACCCTGAGGTGGGCAGACTTGTATTTCACAGTCGTATTACAGAGCGTGATAAAACGTGAAAGTCGTATGTCCGGTATGCAACAGGCTGTTTGAGGCTGAATGCACCCCGTACAAGGAGATCATGAACGAGATAATGTACTATTTCGATACCGAGATGTGCCTCCTCGGCTTCAGGAAGGAACCGGAGAGATTCATAGCCAAGTGTAAGAACACAGAATGAGATCTAGACAACATCATAGCGAAATACATAATCAAGAGGTAAAGCCGAAAGAAAAACGAAATTGAAAAGATTTATCTTACTTTATGAACTCACTGTTGAAGGAGGACGAAAAAAGGTCAGCACAGTACTTGAAGTCCTTTGACATTTTCTCTGCTAACCTATCATATGACACTGCAGTGTATATGAACCTAGGTCTCCCTCCCTTGCTGTTCGGGTCCTTCTCCCTGTCCACGAAGCCCAGGGAAGCTAGCTTATTCACAGATCTGTTTATAGACGCTTTGCTCAGGTGCAACATGCTAGAAAGATCGTCCTCGGTTTTACCGTTACCTTTCATCAGCACCCTCAGCACCTGAAAGTCAGTGTCTGAGATGTCGTAACAGAAGCTCAGGGCATCTATCAAACTTGCCTCCTTTCCTGATGGCAAACGTATTTTTACATTCTCTATTTCCATATGATATAAAAGCTAATAACAAATATATAAATCTTACCTTATTAAAGAAAAAAAGGTAATTCACGATATTACATCCAGAGTCCTCTGTTCATGTCATGCAGCTTCGTAGCCAAGGCTATTTGAAAATATCTGAACACTTCGATGACGAATTTCACGGCCTCTTCGTCGCTCATGGGGTTTATCTTGTTCAAAAGGTCGTTCACGAACCTGGTCAGGTCGTTCATTGTCGTCCTCTCCATCTGGTATTGGCTTAAGTTCAGGATTTCCCTTATCTCATCCTTGGTATGCGCTTGCTTTACCTTCTTGTACATGGAGGAGACGCACCCCTCTCCTCCCTTGCCGAAGAGCGCGTCTTCGGGATTCCTCAACCACCTCGCGTAAGTTGAAGCTAACTTCTTAGCCTCGTTTTCAACTGAAGCCATATATAAGAATGATAACCTCAGAATAAATATGAAGAGCTTACTTCTGCTATCCGGAGGAATGGACTCCTCCTCTGCTGCGTTCATGCTCAGGAAGAGGAACGAAGTCGGCGCTATGTTCTTCAATTACGGTCAGAAGTCTTTCAAACAGCAGAGGAAGGCCGTAAAGAAGGTAACTGAGATGCTTGAGATGGATTTGATAGAAGTAGACGTCAGAGGGTTAGGAGACGTTTTTTCAAGGGGAGAGTGGATGAGACCACACGAACCGATAAAGCATAGGAACGTGATCCTCCTTTCCACTGCGCTTACTTACGCATCAGAGAAGGGCTACGACGAGGTAGTGTTGGCTACAGTGAATGAGGACTGCGAGTACGAGCCTAACAAGCAGTACATCTTAAGGGAGTTCAAGTCCTTGGGAGAAGTGATGAACGTGAAAGTGTCTACCCCTTTCGTTAAACTGAGCAAATCCATGGTGCTCAGGATAGGGGTCAACAATGGACTAGACCCTTCTGTAACTTATTCGTGCATGCTAGGACACGAGAAGCACTGTGGCAAATGCTCACAATGCGAGCACAGAAAGCTTGCCTTCATGGGGGCTGGAATTAAGGATCCTACTGAGTACATGACTTAGAACGGCTTAAATGATGGAAAAACGCTTGTAGTGTAAAATAGACATATTTNNTAATTCATAAAAAGACTAAAGCCTCGCAGGCTAGGAAGTCAAATTTGAAATAACGTGATATACGTGAGTTGAGTCCTGCTTAACTCTAGGTCTTTTTAACGCTAAACCACTCTAAGAATCTTCAATGCCCTTTCCATGTCATTCAAACTGTTTACTATGAACGTCGGAGAATATCTTTCACAATATCCTTTCCTATTTCTATCTACGCATAAGACCCTTATCCTGGAATCATAAAACCTACTTGAAAGCAAGTCGAGCGGAGAAGAACTTAAAGATACTACATCTAATGGGTCCCATCTAGTGACTTCGAAAAGCCTCTTGTAAGGCTCAGTAGAGGGTTTAGTCCTACCATTGTTTGAAACCATGAATGAAGGATGAATCTCCGCCATTTTCGTGAGCCTTGCCGTATCCTCCTCAGAGAAAGGAGATAGCAGTGCCATATCTTTTTCATATTTTTTGAGTATCTCATAGTCTGAATTTAATTCCATGCTAGGAGGTGAAGGAATTTCCCTCGAGTTGTTCTTGTATATTTCATATAACTTCTCGTCTAACCTTATCTTGTAGATCACTCCGTCCAACCAGACAGCTAATTTCAAGGTTACTTAATTTTAAAAATTAAAATTTATAAACTTTGAGAGTGAAAGTCGTGTGTGAAGGTAGGTAATTTCTCTTTCCCGGACGATCTGCTTTACGATACTGATAAGCACGTGTGGATCAAGATAGAAGGGGACGTTGTAACTGTTGGAATGACCGACATGGGGCAGTACATAGCAGGTAAGATATTTCAAGTCACGGTGAAGGAACCCAACGAGAAGGTCAACTCTAGGTCTAACTTGTTCACGCTGGAGAGCGCAAAGTGGATAGGAAAGTTTAGGCTACCTCTGGAAGGCGAGGTCATAGAGTCAAATAAGGAGGTTATAGAGGACCCGTCGAGGATAAACAAGGACCCTTACTCGTCTTGGATAGTGAAAGTGAAGGTATCCGACCCCGCACAAGTCAGATCCAAGTTTAAGGACATAAAGGCATCGTTGCCAGACTTCGAGAGGGAGGCATCCAGACTTGTCAGAGAAGCAAGTAGTGCTTAACGCTATAGAGGGGTATAAGTTCGACGTAATGCTCGCAGGCATCTTGGATAATTCCCTCCTCATAGTCTCGAAGAAGGAACCACCCAAGTTCTATGAAGAAGATGGTAAAAAATACAGGATAGTCCACTACTACCCTGATGATTACATCAACCTCCTTCTACAAGGTAAGGAGGAAGAGGTATTCAGACCTTTTCACGTATACTACTTCGTCAAGGTATACATGAGGAAGGTACTCGATGTCTTAGCCTCAGTGGAGGTAGCCAGAATGGCGGACGAGTACGGTAAGGATCAGCCGTAATGTGCTCTCGTCTTCCTGAGCCAATCGCGGAAGCACTTCCTGGAGCAAAACAAGTTGACCCTTCCATTCATCACAATTATAACTTCAGCGTAATCAACTTGCATACCGCAATTGGAACATTCACCAAAAGAAGGAATTGAAAATATTTGCCTTGATCTCTTTGACATCTGAAAAGATTATCTTTCGAGGTTAAATAGCTACCGTCATAGTCTTCTGTATAGAGCCCTTCAACGTAGTCAAGAGCTTCTCTAGATCTGCGTCAAGCCTGTTGTATAATTTCTCCCTGTCTACCCAATACATGAAGTTTGGCCTTCCCTTCCTCTTGTCCTCGGACTGGACCTTCTCCCTTTCCACTAGACCCTTGTCTATCAAGCTGTTCAGGGACTTGCTTATGGAGGCCTTCGTAACGTTCAGCTTGGCAGCTATATCGTCGGTGGTCATCTTACCTTCGGTCATCAACATGTGGAGCAGTTCTACGTCGCTCTTGGATAGACCGTACATAAAGGCTATGAAGTCGTGTATGTCTACTTCTCTTCCGTCTGGGAACTTTATCTTTTCAGCCATTCCTTTTCACTAATACTTTAATAAAGTTCGTAGCTTAAATAAACGATATATACTAAGTTATACTAATGTATACAAATGTATTTCATAAAGGCTTACTTAACCTATATTAACTGTGTTAACTACCTTTAACGGAGTTAATGAGATTATTATATAAAAAATAACAATAAATATAATAAAGTGACCAAAGAAAAGAGATTGTAGAAAACTTTGAGGAACTTTACTTTGAAGTGCGAGGAGTCTTACTACAAGATAGTCCCTCCTCTAAGGGTAGCCCTTGTGGACAAGCTAGTTGAGAAAGGTATGTCTGTAACGAAGGCCTCCAAGTTAGCTGGAATATCTGTAGTTACATATGAGAAAAATAAAAAGAAGTTCGAGAAGGAGGTGTCCCTGCTCAAGAAGGATGATGAAATGAACGAGATGCTTGAGATCACTTCAGTGAAATATATGAATAAGGTTGATGAAGGACCTTTCTGCGTCATGTGTAGCGTGGCTAGGCTCGTTTTGAAACTGGACAAATGCGATGGACAAATGCGAAAAAGTTAATAGATAAATTTACTGCTTAACATGAATTGAACAGAGCGTCAATACTCTTTATATGCTCAGCGTCCTTTTTCATGTCATACTTCTCTAGGCTAATCTGGAGCATAGTATCTAACTTCTCTTCCCTGAAACCTACGGAGGTAGAAGACGGGATCATCTTCTCCTTGTTCTTCGTAGGATATGTAATCATACAGATACCATCTGGTGCTGTCGTAGACAGAATAGGGTCGAGGAAAGTCCTTATGGGTGCCCTCTTGGGGTTGGGGGCGTCGGCTTTCGGCTCAGCTGTATCCCCGTCAATAGCATGGGAATACGTGAACAGCACAGTCATGGGGCTTTCAGCAGGATGGATCTACCCTACTACAATAAAACTGCTGGCAACAAACTTCAGCGGTAAATACTTACACCAAGCAATAGCGTTGTACAGCTTGGCGTGGCCCCTCTCCATAGTAGCTTCAGGTTTCGTGATACCACCTTTAGCCACGCTTAACTGGGAGTTGCCTTATTTCCTACTGGGTGTGATGTCAATAGCTCTATCTTTACTGTCCTCCAAGGTAATTGCGGAAGACAAGGAGATGAACCCGACTGGGAAGGGGATCTACCTTGTGAGAGATAGGAGGGTCATCTCGATTTCTATAGGCGGGTTCATGTTCTTCTTCTCGTACTGGAGTTTGACCTTGTTCCTCTATAAGTTCCTCTTGGCGTCTGGGTACTCCCCTATAGTTGCTGGCGCAGTCTACTCCTTCACCGCTATAGCAGGAATACCATCTACTGTTCTGTCTGGCAGGATCCTTGACTTGATAGGAACGAGAAAGTCTTTGTTGACGTTCATAGCAATATATGGAGTACTTATCTTATCCATTGACGTGGTATACAGATTCCTCATACCGCTCTCGCTGATCTTCATCTCCATGGGCTTCGCTAGGTTCGTCATCACCCCGTCCCATTCCAGCGCTTTAGCTTTACTGGGTGGAAAGAACAGCGGGAGTGTGTCAGGCTTCGCCAACTTCTTCTGGCAATTCAGCGGGATCGTGAGCTCGATTGTTTCGCCGTTCATAGTCGAGACTTTGAGCTACAGATCCTTATGGTTGCTAATAGGTGGGATAACCTTGTTATCGCTCTTTTTCTATTCCATGGTGAGAATTAACGATTGAAAAGGAAAAACACGACCTTGGCGGAAAATATATATACATTCATACATATATATATTCTTCTGAGTTCCTCTACGGTTATAGTAGCCTTATTTCATTGACTTCCTTGTTGATTAGCTTGAGCCTTCTCGCTTTCCTCCCCTTGTTTTGCTCCTTGAGGTTGAGCCACTTGTTCCTGAGTGTCCTTACCTCCCTCTTCGTTCTTCCCCTTTTCTTCCTTAGTTTCCTCCTTTTTGCCCTCTTCCTTCTTCTCCTTCTTTGGCTTAACTATTCTCTGTTCCCTTATTTCGAAAGTGTACTTTACGCCGGACTGAGAAGAACACTCCTTGCTCCAGAAGTTGTCCTTCTTTTCGAAAGACGAGCACTCCATACCTTTCCTTTCAGCGTACTCGTTCACGAACTTCCTAGCGTTAGCTAGTTTCCTGAAAGGATGCTCCTCCGAGTCTATCAGCTTCCTCTTTGTCCCTTCCTCGGACTTCTCGTGCTTAACAAGCTTGAACCTCACTGGGTTTTCTCCTTTATCGTCCCTGACGGTTAACTTCACGAAATACTTGACAACTTTCATGAAAGAGCACTAAGCTGATTAAAAATAAAAGTTTGACTAGAGAGAAATCTATCATGATCACTACAAGCGAGATAGTAAGCGTTGCAGTAACATTCATACTGGGGTTGCTAATAGGTTTCCTGGTGAAGAAGCTCTTCGCAGTTGGGATAATACTAGTTGCGATAGTGGTCCTCCTAATGGCAATAGGGTATATATCTCCCGTCACAGTAGAGCACTTCTTAGAGACTGCTGGAACCCAAGTACCTAAAGCTATATCGGAGGCAAAGTCGTTTTCTGGATACGTTCCTTACGACTCGATAGTCTTCATAATAGGTTTCATAATAGGTCTAGTGAAGGGTTAATAGAAGCCAATAAGGCAATTTAATAACATAACGATTTAATAATAGTATTAATAAAAAATATACATCATCTCCAATCTTTCTTTTTTCCTGATAAATGAGTTATTTTCCTCGTTTTATGAATGCTACGAGAATTTCGCCTCTTCTCTATCATCGTTTTTAAGCCAGCAACGACAAAGAGAACTCGTGATGAAGAAAATAGGAAATTTAAGCGTTGTAGAGCTCCCAGAGGATGCAAGGGAGCTACCGTACAGCCTAAGGGTCCTAGCGGAGAACTCGCTCAGGAATGATTTTCAGGATTCCGCAAAGAAGATCTTGGAGAGAAAGGTAGGTGAAGAGATAAGGTTCTTGCCAACCAGGATAGTGATGCAGGACTACACTGGAGTTCCCCTGCTGGTCGACCTAGCCGAAATGAGGAGCGAGGCTGAAAGAAGGGGAGCTGACCCTCTACTGGTCAACCCTAAGGTAAGGTCTGACTTAGTCATAGACCACTCAGTGCAAGTAGACTATTACGGTACTTCCTATGCCCTAAAGATGAACATGAAGAAGGAGTTCGAGAGGAATATGGAGAGATACCGCTTTTTGAAATGGGCACAGTCATCCTTCACGAACTTGAGGGTAGTCCCTCCGGGGAACGGAATAATACACCAAGTTAACTTAGAGTTCTTGTCATCCGTGATAGACGTCAAAGACGGGATGGCATTTCCAGAGATAGTGATAGGGACTGACTCCCATACCACCATGATAGGGGGAATAGGAGTCCTTGGGTGGGGAGTCGGTGGCTTGGAGGCAGAAGGCGTCATGTTGGGAGAGCCTTACTATATGAACGTGCCAGAGGTAGTGGGAGTGAGGATTGAAGGCACCATCAAGGAAGGGGTCACCCCCACGGACATCGTGCTCTTCCTGACGGAGCTACTCAGGGGAAAAGGTGTTGTGGGAAAGTTCGTAGAGTTCTTCGGCGACCTCTCCTCCCTTCCTGTGCCTGATAGGGCTACGATCTCGAACATGGCACCGGAGTATGGCGCAACGGTAGGATATTTCCCAATAGACGAGAACACGTTGTCCTACCTCAGGGGTACTGGTAGGGACGCCGAGACCGTGGAGAAGGTTTCAAAGGAAATAGGGATATTGTACTCAGAAGAGCCCAAGTATGACAAGGTAATAGAAGTAAACTTAGGAGAAATTGAGCCCGCCATAGCTGGTCCAAGGAACCCGGAGGAGAGGATCCCGTTAAGGAAAGTCAAAGAGAGCGTAACCAAGTTGTTAGGAGGAGGTAAAGGAAAGGTCATAGACGACGGATCAGTGGTCATAGCTGCAATCACGAGCTGCACAAACACTTCCAACCCTTCCGTCATGATAGGAGCGGGGATCTTAGCTAAGAAAGCCGTCTCATACGGCCTGAGACCGAAACCTTACGTTAAGACAAGCATTGCGCCTGGTTCTCCTGTGGTCATAAGCTATCTGGCTGACTCAGGTCTATTACCTTATCTCGAGTCTATAGGTTTCCACGTAGTAGGATTCGGGTGCACTACGTGCATAGGAAACGCGGGACCTTTGCCTAAGGAAGTCGAAGACGATGTGAAGAACGGGATTAGCGCGTTCGCAGTCTTGAGCGGAAACAGGAACTTCGAGGGAAGGATAAACCCGTTCCTGAAGGGGGCTTTCCTTGCGTCTCCAGAGCTAGTGATTGCTTACTCCTTGGCTGGGAAGATGAACATAGACCTGACGAGCGAACCTATAGGAGTTGACCCTAACGGCAAAGCTGTATACTTGAAGGACATATGGCCATCTAACGCAGAAATCGCGGAGGCCTACAAGCTTGCCATGAGGCCGGAAATCTACGAGAGGAGGAAGGAAGCGATATTCCACGGCGATGAGAACTGGGAGGAGCTCCAAGTGAAGGGCGGGACGAGTTACACTTGGGAGGACTCATCCTACATAGTGGAGCCCCCGTGGTTCTCAGTCAAAAGGAAAGTAAGGGACATCCAAAAGGGCAGGATCCTCCTACTCCTGGGGGACAAGGTGACAACGGATCACATATCTCCCGCAGGGCCTATCCTCCCTGACTCTCCTGCAGGAATGCTGTTGTCCTCCATGGGGATAACAGAGCTAAACACTTACGGCGCTAGAAGGGGTAATCACGAAGTCATGATGAGAGGAGGTTTCTCAAACCCTAAGCTGAGAAACTTCTTAACAGAGAGACAAGGAGGCTTCACCAGACACTTCCCTGACGGGGAGGAGATGAGCGTATACGACGCAGCAATGAGGTATATGAAAGAAGGAGTAGATACAGTAGTGGTTGCGGGAAAGCAGTATGGTACAGGGAGCTCAAGGGACTGGGCGGCCAAGGTGACCTATCTCCTCGGGGTGAGGGCAGTCTTAGCTGAGAGTTTCGAGAGGATACATAGGAGCAACTTGGTGTTCATGGGAGTAGTTCCGATAGAGATACCTAGCTGGAAGGAGTTAGGCATAAACGGCAAGGAAGAGGTATCAATATCCGGTTTGAACGCAATCAAGCCTAGATCGGAAGTGGATGTCACTTTCTCCGGGGAGAAGGAGATAAAAGTGAAAGGTAAGGTAAGGGTTGACAACGAGGCGGAGCTCAACTACCTAAAGGAGGGAGGCATACTTTACTACGTGTTCGACAAGATGATTAAAAAGTGATTTTTTTATCGTCGTTATAAATGACATGTTTTCATTTCTCAAAGCAGAGTAGCAAGGGAGAAATTGAAAAAAATTTATATGAGAAGAGATAGATATTATTCTCTTGAAATGAGACTCCAAGGCTATAATATAACCTCAATCTTAACCCCAGAGACCTGCTTCGTGGTCTCGCAACCTGACCTAATAGCAGAACGTGAGTTACCGTCTTTCGTGAGCATGGACTGCAACATGAACGAGATAAGGAGAATAACTTTCAACGAGAGGAAGAGGTCTTTCTATGCCTTCTATAAATACTCTGTAGAAGTGAAAGGGATTGGGAGGATGGAGTCCATGAAGGGGCTCGACGAGATAGAGGTGAAGGTAAACAAGAGGTCTATAGAGATGGTAGGGAGGAGAAAGAGGGACAACAAAGAAGTTATCCTTTCTTTCTTCGATGTCCCTACTTTGACGTGGAGTGAGGACGATGTTATCTCATTTCTAAAGGGACAGTTCGGGCTTAGGCTGAGGAAAAAGAATGAAAAGACATACCTTGTAGAGAATTTAGAATACGTTAACGACAAAGTGGGCGTCAAAGTGATTGATGTAGACTCTTGGCCTTTACCCCTCTCTCAGCTTTCTAGTAACCTCGCTAGAAACCTCCTTTGAGAGCCTCCTAGTCTGTTCTGTTGAACCTAACCTCTTCGTTGTCTCAAGCTCGTTCGAAAGCCTCCTAGTCGTCTCTATGAACTCTATCCTCCTGGTCTGCTGGGCTACTTGGTTGAGTTGAGTGAGCGTCCTCGTAGCCTCGACCAGCTCCTCGCCTTGTACTTCCTTTGCGTACTTATTGAGGAGCTCATAATAGCGGTACTCGGATATTAGGTCGTTGTTTACTCCAGAGATGAAAGCCTGCTGGCTCGTGGCTGGAGAGACGTTGACCGGGGCTAGAAGGGCTTCATGCTTACCGGTGACCGGGTCCTCATACTGTACTTTCACGGTGAGGAAAGTCCCACTATAGTTAGCAGGCATCTCGGTCTCGCCTAGAATTTTGACCACGTTTTCGACAGCGTTCACTTTAACTGGAAGTGAGGAATAGTTCAGGAGCTTAGTCCCTATTCCTTCAGTAACTATGTCCACGCTTACGTTCTTCGCAGCTATCTCTGTCACGGCCTTCTTAGGTAGCTTCTCAGCTATCTCATTGGGCTCGCTTATGTGGTAGAATAAACCGTTCGTCTTATCTGCAAGGGTCTTCAAGAGGACTTCGTTGTAGTCATCGCCTATGCCAAATGCAACTATCTGGAGGTCCTTCATGAATTGAATTGACGAGAACACTTCCACGTTAGTCTGGTCCGTTGGATTACCGTCTGTCAGGAGGAGGACGTAGGTCGGCATCTCGTGTGCTTTTGCTATTTTGTTTGCGTTCAACAGAGCGGTGTAAAGCGCTGTCTGGCCCGAGGCATTGATGAATGAAAGGTCCTCTGCAGACTGGGGGTCTACCGCTTCCTTTATCACATTTACTGTATCGGAAAAGGTAATGAAAGTCACCTTGTTCCCCTCGGGTATCCTCGAGAGGAGTGCCAAAGCTCCTTGTTTAGCAACGTCTATCTTGTAACCCGTCATGGAACCGCTGGTATCAAGTAGAACTATGTAGTGAAACCCCTTTGCCATCCCTAGCCTTTCAGGCACAAGAAGTACTTTAAACATGTACCTCAAAGGGGACGAAAAGGAAAACTTGTGGCTTGTTTCTACCCTCATGGAAAGAGTCATGATGTCTCACCTAAAATTTTCAATACGTGAAACCTCTTATTCTCGTCCATTATTAATACACCTGCTGACATTTGGTGGTATCTGCTCGAAAAAACAGTTATCACTTTACCATCCATTTCCACGGAAAAGGCGTCCTTGACCTCGTGGGCCCTTATTATACCTTTCAGGTTGTTTGAATTGAGGAAGTCATCAACCGCTTTCTTCCCGAAATAGAAAGTTCCCTCTCCTCTCACGTTAGGTATGAAGTCGTCTATGCATTCCCTGGGGTCGTTCCAGAGCAACTGCATGGCGATTGGGTCTGACGGATCCTCGTCTCCTCGGGGGAGTTGATTTATTTGGGTCAAATCCCTCATTTGAGGTGCTATGGAGTCGCTGTTCTCGTCTTTTGCTATCCCTCCGTGGACGCAGAAATATCCGTTCACTGACGCCGCGTAAGGCATGTAGGAGAAGAGCCTCTTGAACTCCTCATAAGGGAAGCCCTCAGCCTTATGTGAGAGCTCTTTGAAGAATCCGTAACCATAATTAGTCACAGGGCTTTCATGGTTACCCCTAAGCACGACTATCTTCTTCTTCGATTTCTGGTCCTCCAGCATTTCCCTCAATATCAATACTAAGTTCTCTAAGCTCATCTCTCCTCTATCGACGTAGTCTCCAAGGAAAACTATCTTATCCACGCTGTCATCGTGAAGGAATTTGAGGAGAGTGTACAGCGTCACGTCGAAGGCTCCGTGTGTATCACCCACGAATGCTACCTTCTTTTCTGCCTCAATGCTACCTAAGTAATTAGGCTGAGACTCAAAAACAGACGTGGACTCCTCCAAGAGCTTGTGAAGGAGTTCCTGATTTGAAATTATTTCCTTTACTGCGTCTAAGGCTCTCTGCTGTTCCTCTTCATGTTCCTTCAGGAAAACTGATGCCTTGACTTCTTCTACCTCGGGCGTCAGGACTTCCTCCATCAATCCTTCACTACTTTTACCACTGTGTTATTGGCTAGTTTCAGGACAGAGTTAGGCTGTATCTCCACTTTCCCCTTGACTGGTTGGAACATCTTTCCATCATAAATATACGTACCATTAGTGCTGTTGAGGTCTTCTATTTCCAGCTTGCCGTTCTCGTAGTAAATGATCGCGTGTTTCCTAGATACCTCAGGGTCTGGGATCACTATGACGTTCTCTGGGCTCCTTCCAAGGGATATTGAGGGAAAAACGTCAAACTCCAAAGGTATCTTAGTCTTGTTGAACTGGGGGTTAGGTGTATTTATAAACTGAATGTAATACTTTTCTGTGTCTTGTTGCATTTGCGAAGGCTCCTGAGATACCGAGGTGCCTTGCGTTGGCTCAGGCGAAGCCCCTTGTTGCGCTGGAGCTTGTTCTGTTGGAACTGTAGCTGGTTCGTTCTTTACTCCTTCCGGCATCGGGGAGCTTTCTGATGTTGGAGTATTTTCAGGTTGTGATGTCACTTGGACTGCTGTACTTCCATCTTGAGATGTGACTTGCTGTACTACGGGTTGAGCGTTCTGTCCAGAACCAGGAGAGGATGCTGGTTGTAGAGTCAAGGATTCAGGTTTCTTAGCTCCGCACTTTGTACAAAAATTAGCGTCATCAACATTTTCATTTCCACAAAATGGACATTTCCATGTCATGTTTGTATAATAGCTTGTAGAATACTTAAAAATTTCTGTCCATAGTATACTCCTAGATAATATATGGTAGTTTCTGTTAAGCTGACCCAATCATATTCGATAGCTTACACAGATAAGCCCACTGAATCAGGAGTTGTAATTTATATAATTCCTGAATCCGTGACGACATTGACGAATACCCACTTTCTAATAGCTATCGACAACAGCCCTTCAATGAAGAACGACAACAAGCTAGACATTGCAATGCAAGCTGCACAGAACCTCTTGGCAAGCCTACCGCCGGGGAACTTGGTCACAGTAATTTACTTTGCCAATCACCCACACGTAGTCTACCAAGGGCCTACGGGACAACCTATTACAATTGAGAGGAAATTCGAAGGTACGACGAGACTTCACGAGGCGCTCAGGGAAATAATTAAGATAACATCCCAAAACAACACAGCAACCAAGGCTATACTGCTCACAGATGGACAGCCCGTGGATAAGACAAACGTAAAGGACTATGAAGCACTTCAGTTTCCTCCATACGTCCAATTCATATGTCTTGGTGTAGGCAGGGACTATAACGAGAGGATCCTCAAGACCATTGCTGACAAGACGGGAGGCCTTTTCTTCCACGTAGAGGACCCGAACTCTCTGCCGGTGCTCTTTGAGAGCCAGAGGACTACGAACACGGCAGCATATAACGTAGAAGTGGAGACTCCGAGGGACTTCGTGCCGTTGAATTACAACCAGCCCATCAGGTTCCCTATGATGGAGAATATGATAGCGGTTTACGGTACTTTACTTGTACCCCCTGGGGACACGCCTTACACAGCTAAGTTCGTGGTAAGGTATGTGGAACCCGCGGACGGACAGCAAAAGGAGATCACCAAGTTCTTGACCTTCAATAGAGGGAACAAAGAACAAGTTGCCGGTTCAATAAATGAAAGGGTTCAGGCTGAGATAAAGTACTACAGACTTCTCAGGGAATACGAGCAGTCCCTGATGACGGGAAAGGCAGAGAACACCCGTATAATTCAGTCATTGCAGGAGGCCGCGGAACAGACCAGGAGAGAAGACTTGATAGAGGCAACTAGGAAGCTGAGCGGAGACTCCAAGGTAGATTTATCGGAAGTAACTAGGAAAATGAGGTCTCAGTAAAATGAGGAGAGTATTTTTTTAAAAAAATAGAAAAGAAAAAGAGAGAGAGGAGAAAAAGAATTTGATTTCTTAACCCCGTCTCTAAGGACTTTCCTCTTTCTCATCGTCTTGTGCTTTTATTACCCAATACAGAGATCACATTCTGACTTGAGCTTAGCCGAATACATGGCAGAGTACCTAAGATCTAAAGGGATAGACTCCCTCGGGATTAAGAGTATAAAGAGGTACAGTAAGTCTTTGCTCCACGACACACTCATACATTGCTTAGTGAACGGTTTTTCCATAAAGGAAGGAGATTTCTTTGGCCTTCATCCTGTTCAGGAGATGGGGGTCAAGCTATATTACCTTTCCTCCTCCCCTTCAGGCGAACCTTTACGCTATGCATTGATTAAAAATGGCACGTGTAGTATTGACTTAAAGCTTCCAGAGTTTCCGAAGTTCTTAATTGACATGGGCTTGTGGAGCTACCTGACTGAAGAAGAGAGGACTGACCTTACCAGACAGCTTGGCTTATCACTCTCGGTAATCAGAAGGTACTACTGGGACGGCAACTTGAGGTTAGTTAATCCACCTCAAGATTTGTTTCAGCTGTTAAGACACATGTTTAAAGGGTTTTCCTTCGTGCTGAGAACTGATGAAGTAGTCCGTGAGGGGATAGTGCTGGACCCATATGGGGAGTACGAGATCGATGAGAAGACCATAAGGGAAGCCCAAACTTTCATCATAGGGGGGATAGTAGACAAGGGTAAGAGGTTCGATAGAGCTACGGAATTCCTCACAAGAGTTTCAGGATACTCTCACCTCAAGAGATATAAAATAACCCTAAGGTCCTCCGTCATAGGGGTACCAGATAGGATAAACAAGGTCCTCGAGATACTCCTCATGGTCCGTTCCGGTTACGCACTAGAGGATGCGATCCTTGAGACGCAGACTAACTCAGACAAGATAGCGAGGGCAAGGTTTGAGGTCAGCAAAGGGAGAGACACGAGCTGGTTGAGGATAGACAGGAAAGCCCTCGAGAAACTAGGCAATAAAAAAGTCTAACCCTTTTTACTTAGATGTATTGAAATCTTAGTTCTTTCTCAATCTTAAATATTTTAACTTATGAAATAGTAACATAATGCAAAGTGAAAATTACGCTGGATAGACTTAAACTGAATGAAACAGTCTTTTGCCCTATTTCTGGTCCTCTTACCCCTCTCAAGTTTGCTCAACAAATTTTATTTGGTTCAAAATTGAGGTTTTCTTAAGATGACCAAAGTAGCTTTGCCAGTATCTGGAGATGAGGTAACTGGACCAGGAGAAGGTGAAAAGGTAGAGATATTTGAAGTCGAAAACGAGATCAAGTTAATAGAAGAGTATCCGAACCCCGCCCTTCAAGCAATTGCAGCTAGGGGAGCTCACATGTTGAAGTCCGCCCTAGACAAGGGAGCTCAGGTTTTCCTCGTCACTGAAATGGGACCTCCTGGAGTCAGGTTGCTCCAAGGTAAAGCGAAGGCTTTTTTGGTTGAGGAAGGCACCAAGGTGGACGATGCGCTCAAGCTCTTTAAGGAAGGAAAACTACAGGAGATAGTCAAACCTACGCATACTGAAAGGCATGGTTAGAATACTGAGACAACTCCCTTTTAACTCGAACCTTTCAAAATTACACCCATGAACATGGGGACATTCTCGCTGAACAAGAGCGATATAGCCAGGAAGTGCGTTGCGATCCTCGGAATTAGGGGATCTGGGAAGTCCAATACGTCTAAGGTAATGATAGAGGAAGCAATAAAGGAAGATCTGCCGGTAACCGTGATAGACCCTGACGCTGAGTACGTGGATCTGGTCAGCTCCATGGGTGGAGACGTAGTCAACGGGAATGACGATGCCTCCCTCACGTCAGAGGTGCACCACAGAAAGAGGATAAGCTCCGTGATAGATATGAGCGAGTGGAATCAAGAGTCCTTCTCCTTCCTTTACAAATATTTAACAAACATATGGGAGATGTCTAAAGACCGCATGACGGATAGGATGATAGTGGTGGAGGAAGCCCACGAGTTCATACCCCAAGGAAAGGTGTCTGGAATATCAGAAATTATCACCAGGCTTGCCCTCAGAGGGAGGAAGAGGGGGATAGGCATAATCCTGATAAGTCAGAGGTCAGCCAAGGTCAATAAGGACGTCCTGACCCAAAGCGAGATATATATGCTCCACAAGGTCGTGCACCCAGCTGACTTGAAGGTCTACAAGGAAATTTTACCGTGGAAACCTAAGGAAGTCGATGCAGTAGTCCCCTCCCTAGAGGTGGGCGAGGCTTTGCTTTACAATGAAGGAAGGACGGAGAAAGTGAGGGTGAGGCAGAGCGCCTACAGTGCGTTTCAGTTCAACCAAGCAAAAGGAGACGTCACAACCTCTGTTTAAATAGAATCTAATTTCTCCCCTTCCTTTCTAGGTCTGATGAGATAGATCTAAACTCCGTGTCTTTAAACTTTAGATAGTGTATATAGACTATTTAGAGAATACTTATAAACACGTGTACTTAAATTAAGTCGATGTTGAAGGCAGTATTCGTCGATCTTGGAGAAACTTTAGTGGGCTTTAGGCCAAGGACTTATGAGGTAGTGGCTTCAGTCCTGAAGGAATACGGTTACAACATTAGCCCGGTGAAGNNAACATCAGCCCGGTGAAGGTATACAAGGCAATGATGAAGAGCATGGGTAAGTTCAACTACCCCGATAATGAAGGTAGCAATCCTTTCGATCTAAATGACTTCTCCTACGAGCTGGGAATAGTCTCAAAGGAAGTGATAAAGGAGATAAGCGAGAAGGCAAAATACGGCGACAGCCACTTCCTCTACGATGACGCCATTCCCTTCCTAGAGGGAGTCAAGTCCCTAGGCTTGAGGACTATCCTTGTATCTAATGCAACCCCAAGGGCAAGAACGATAGTTATGGAGTACGGTTTAGATAGATATCTTGACTACATGATATTCTCGTGCGACGTAGGTCTCATAAAGCCTAACCCAAGGATCTTTTCGTTGGCAATAGAGAAGGGCGGTTTCCCAGCAGTCCACGTGGGGGACATCTACGAGATGGACGTGTTGGGAGCTAAGAGGGCGTTCGTGAAACCCATCTTGTTAGACAGGTTTGGACTTTACTCGGAATTGAAAGAAAGGAAGGTCAACGACCTCAGGGACGCACTGAGGGAGATAGAGAAGGAGATCTACGACGTCTCAGATATAGTTAAAACTACTGCGACAGCTACTTACCCTCAAAATACCAGCACTTGACTCTGTTCTCGCCTACCCTGAATGTCTTTGGTCTCTCCAGAATGCATTTCCTCCTCAACCTCCTATCCGTCTTGGAGAGCTCACACGAGTCGTGAAACGCACAACCGACCTCTGAGAAAGTAACTGGGTATCTAACGCTAGCCCTCTCTCCTCTCTTTCCTATACCAATGACGGAGTCCATCAGCACCTTGCTGTAAGGATGGTAAAACTCCTTGCTACCCTCGCTTTCTTCCATAACTTCGCCTTTGGCTCCGACGAAGATCTTATCGCAGATCCCTATGTACTTGAAAGAGGACATGAAGACGAGGGAATCAGACCCCACTTTCTTTAGGATTTTATATACCTGCTTCATCACGAAAAGCTTGAGCGGGTCGTCCACCTTGGATAAGAGATCGCCTATAAGGGCCAGCCTGACGTCACCCAAGAAGAGGGTCGAAACGTATAATACTGCCAATTCTGACACATCAGCCTGAGTCAGCTTTCTAGACGGATCGGCACCGGACACCAAGATCGCCTTATAGATCTGGTCCGAGTTCCCGCCTACCCTCGTGGCTATCCTCTTGAGGAACTCCTCTACCGTAGTAGGTGGCCTTTCTTTCACGTTCGAAGGGATGTACCTTATCATTGCCCTTGGGATCTCGTTACCGTACTGGTCCGTGACCTTTACTTCGGACGTGGCTATTCCCTCGTTATCCTCTCCCAGGAAACACGAGATCCCGTTAAGCTTCAGTTGCCCGTAGAATATCAAGGTCTCACCATGGATAGAGGTTACACCTTACAAAAGAGCTACCTACATTAGTCCCTTTAGGCCTCTCCTCCTTACACTTGGAGGACGAGAATGGACAAGACATACTGAACTTGCATCCCCTTCCAGCCACGGAGGGCCTCAGATAACCACCTAAGTATGCTTGAGTGTAAGGATGCAGGGGAAAGGATAGTACGTCTTCACCTTCCTCAATTGTCTCTCCCTTGTACATCACTACCACATAGTCGGCGAGCCTCGATATCACCGCTGGGTCGTTGTCCAACACCACGAAGGAGGAGCCCGTCACAGACTCCATGTCTAGGAGGGAATTAAGTATTACGTTCACCTGCACATCGTTCAGACCGGATCCAATGTCTTCTACGAATATGACCTCTGGGTTCAAGAAGCTAGCCAGCGCTATTTCCACCTTCTTGGCATCGATTGGGTTAAGCTGAAAAGTGTACTTGTCTAAGATAGAAGTCTCTAGACCCAACAACTTCACGTACTCTAAGGCTAATTCCTCCGCGTAGTGCTTGTCCCCGATGCCGTGTGATATTACTATCTCCACGAAGTGGGACTTTATGTCGTAAAGCTCGCTAAAGAGAAGATATGGATCTGAGGGAATCTCGCTCAGCTTAACCCACAAGTAGTCCTTGAACTCCTCGGGGGAAACCGACAACACGTCCTCCCCGTTGATGTAGAAGTGCCCAGTCGAGCTGATCAACCTCATGGAGGCCTTGGCTAAGTATTCCTTGTTGCTGTTCTCCTCTCCTAGGATCCCCACGTTACCTACGGTCTGCCTCAAAGAGAAGCACTCCAACTTTTCCTTTACGGTTAAACAGTCGTATTCAATCATTTCTCTGAGCACCACTCACCATCATGTATAGGCCTATAAGGAATATCGCTCTGAAAAATGAAGGTATTAAGAATATCCACCAAGCGTAAAGTATCCCGTTCAGCCTACCCGTGACCAATATCGTGGTCAATGTAGGGAAGTTAGGGTCTCCGACTCCTAGAACGCCCATCAAGGTGTACACGCTGGCTCCGTCGACCATCCCGTTCAGGAAGCTTATCAAGGTAGTCTTCCTGATCTTCGCTAATGACATCCTAAACTTCTCCGTGAAAGTCTCATAGAATTGAGGAAAAGAATAGGTAGATGGAGTCACTATCTCTCCTATCTGCCTAGCCAAGTTACCCCAGCCCGTGAAAGAAATTATCAAAATAGAGAATATTATTGGCGTAGCTAACACATATCCGCGGGGACTACCGAAGAAAAGGGCTAGAGATAGGGCGAGTGGACCGCGGGGAATTATAGTTATTGCGTCAGGTATCCTCACTAGCATATGCTTAACCTTTCCCTTCATTAATCCTACCAACATACCGTAGGGAAGACCGATAATTACCTCGATCAAGCCTACTGCTATCGCCACTATCAGAGTATTGAGCAAAGCGAGGGCGTTCTCATTTATCATGTTGTCACCGTTTATGTATGTCCCCAAGGGGTAAGCCATTGAAGGGGGCGAGAGCGGTGATCCTGGAGGCAACTCCACTATCGAGAAAAGGAAAGATAAGGCGAGCGAGACCGAAGTGATGGTAGCGCCTGCCTTGAAAGTCAGATTCATCTTCTCACCCTCACCCTGGGGTCGAAAAGGCCGTAAACTAGGTCCGATATCAAGTTCGACACCGCTATTATAACAGTGTATAGCAGGAAGATGCCCTCTAAGACTAGGTAATCTCCGTGAACTACTGCTTCCCAGCTCAGGAACCCTATTCCAGGAACCGCAAAGGTGACTTCCGTGAAGAAGTCTGAGAGTAGGAATTCTGAGAAAATGGATGAAATGGAATTCAGTAGGACGACTCCTATCCTTCCGAAGACGTGGCGGTAGAGCAGGATCTCCGATGAAAGCCCTTTAATTTCATGTTTTACGTTCTCGGTGGACCTAAACTTCGATACGACATCATACATCCTGTTTGCAGTTATCCCTATAGTTGGGATGACCAATGAAGTCACGGGGAGCACAAGGTACATGAACAAGGGAGACCCTACACCTCCGCTCGGAAAGAGGGGTATGCCGTAATGGAACGCATATATCAGAGATAGACCTATGACCCAAGATGCGAGGGAGCTTCCCACGTATTTCCATTCTCTAAAAAGAGTAGAAGGTGTGGACAAGTTTCTCATTGCTATTGCGCTCCCTGCGAAGACGGAGAAAGGCATCGAGATTCCCAAAAGCAGGGAGGTGTACCCTAAAGAGGTCAGCAGTAGGGTATCAACGCTAACCGAGTAGTGTGAGCTTATTCCTCCGTTGAAAGTAAACATCCTAAAGAGGGAATTAAGCACGTTATCCCCATGAAGGACTTCCAGGACGAGGATGACGGAAACCGTGATAACTATCACTAGGACTAAGTTGGTTATCCTCTTAACTACGTAAAGCGACAGGGAACCGCTGGGGCTCTTGCTCTCAGCCAAGTCCCCTATAGCCTTATACTGGGCTAGGTAAAGCAATGTCTTAAGTCCCAAGAGCGTCCCGAAGAAGACAGAGAACATCGCGTAAACGGAAAGATAAGCGTAGGGCTGTACGTATCCTTCAATGGAATAAACATAGAAAGATGTCGAGTTCAGCTTAACCGGCGCTATCTGAGAAGGGTTCTCCCTCTCCCCGTCTACGAAGAGCACCGGGTGAGGAAGACCGTGGGCTAGAACAGACCAATATCTGTACTGCCAATCTGAAGGGGGCAAAGCGCAGTTACCGTATCCGTAATTTACGTCCTTATATGGCTCGGAGATGACTGAAACGTAAGAAAAAAGAATGCCTGAGAAGAGGAAGGCCAAGCTTATGGCCGCCAAAATGTAAGGGTTCATTTGCTTTGAGAGAAATTAAATGGGAAATGTATAAGTCTTTCCGTGCTTGAGCTTCTCATTTTTCAAAAAAGGGAAATAAAAAGCTCTGACTAGCTTATCGCTCCCCTTCCTTTGTTTAGCACCCCAAGTCAGGGCTATTCGGCATTCAAGGTTAGGAGGACTACGAGACCTTAGAGTTCTGGACATACTCCTTACAGTAACAAAAAGAGAAGATGCTTATATCTCAAGTAGGACTCCCAAGCTGACTTTGAAACCCATTGCAAAGGGATTAACTTAAACATCATGAAGAAATGCCGGATATTCTGATCTTATCTTCAGACAAGAAAAAAGGTAAATTAACGAGAAAGCATAGGTTTTGCAGGTGGAAAAAGAGGAAAAGCAAAGGATAAGGGAAAAGGTATGGAAGACATTGGAGGAGAACAACTTAGCGTCGTTCCCTAGACCGGTCTACGGTAGGATTCCAAACTTCAAGGGTTCCTATAAGGCAGCGGAGAGGCTCTCCACGCTAGAGGTCTTCAAGAATTCCTCGTTGGTTAAGGTGAACCCAGACTCTCCCCAAACCAAGGTAAGGGAGCTTGTCCTCCGTGCAAAGAAGAAGCTCCTTGTTCCCACACCTAGGCTCAAGGGAGAGTTTTACCTCTTGGACGGCAAGGAAACAGACCCCAGGAACTCCACCATAAAGGCGATTGCCTCACATGGCGAGAGGGTTAAGATAGAGAACATAGACAAGGTAGACTTGATAGTAGTTGGTTCAGTAGCTGTCACCATAAACGGAGACAGAATTGGAAAAGGTGAAGGCTACAGTGAGCTAGAGTACGCCATCCTCAGGGAGCTCAGGAAAGTTGACGAAAGGACTCCAGTGGTAACTACAGTTCATGAAGTCCAGATAGTGGACAAGATACCGAGGGAGCCTTTCGACCTCACATTAGACGTTATAGCAACCCCAGAGAGAACTTTAGCTGTCACAAAAACCAAAAAGCCTGAAGGTTTGCTTCTAGAATACCTCAAACCGGAGAAGGTTGAGGAGACACCATTCCTTAAGGAATATTTAAAGCGTTATCATCCCAATTACTTCCATGGCAAGGTTTCAAGTTGAGTATGAATTGAAGTGCGGCAAGGATGAGGTTTTGAACAAGTTGAAGGACGTCAAATCGATCCCGACATATTGGAAGGGAACCAGGGAACTGCATGTCATTTCAGATGATGGAAAAGTAGCCCATGCAAAGATCAGGTTCGCGTTCCCTGCTTCGGGAAAGGTTAGGATAACCAGGCTAGAAGACGGGATAAGAATGGAATACCTTGAAGGACCATTCACGGGTTATCAAGAGACCCTAGTCCAGGGGGACAAGATAGTCTCAACTTGGGATATTAAATTCAACTGGATGTTCAAAATGATGGAGAAAAAGAACGTAGAACACTTCAAGGAAGGGACTAAGCATGCCCTGATGAGGTTACAAGGCATAGAAGTTCAGCCGTAAGTCATGAGCAACTTCAATATCGCGAGGTTAAAGACCTCGTCCTTCTTAATGCCAGCACTCTCTAGATTTTCTATTGCTTCAGCTATTTCGTCTTCCAACTCTACAGAGATTTCCTTCACATCTTCTTTTCTGATGAGCCACTAAAAAGTTCATCTCTGTTCTAGAGACTTTTCCGTGTCCTATTGAACTATGGCAGTAGGTTGTAGCGCACTGCTCATAGGATTCACTTATTCGCACTAGCCTCCACCTTCCTTTCATATTCCCTTATAATTCTATAGGAAAGGGAATTCAGCTCCCCGTTGTCCTTAACGAAAGGTATCACCATGTCTTCCTCGTGTATGTAGAACACGTACTCGAGGTCTCTCCCGCCTAAGTTCCTCACTATGTACTCGAGGTTCTTTTCATCATCATAAGAAGAGAAATTGTTTATAAGGTCGTCGAGCCTAGGTATGAAAGTCTTCATCACTTTCTCACAGCTCTCAACCTCCTCTCCGTCCATCACATTTCTTCCTCCTATTGTGACGCATGATTTCTC
>DAHF01000032.1:0-385 GCA_002495845.1 Sulfolobus sp. UBA167 | reverse complement strand
AGATACTCCTTGAAGAAGATCTTCCCAGAAGGTTCTATCCCAGTTATGAGAATTTTCAACCTTCATCCCTCTAAGAGCAGATGGATGTGGTATCTAATGCAATCCATGAAACGATCGTGATGGTCTCCTTTCTTCATTGCGATATAGTCCAGCACTGCGTCGTTCTTCAACAAGGTCTCAGCGTATGCCTTACTGAAGTCACTACCTTCTATGAGGGGAGTTATGTCGACGAGTAAGGGGCTCGCGTTCTTCCTATCTTTTNNCCCGCGTTCTTCCTACCTTTTACTTTCTCTTCTATGTAGGGGTCAGTCTCCCTTATCAGTTTGGATATTATCTTCTCTACGTCGTCCCTGCTCATCCCTAGCTCCTTGGCTATTGCCTTCAC
>DAHF01000051.1 GCA_002495845.1 Sulfolobus sp. UBA167 | reverse complement strand
CGCCCCCTTAAACCCCCGTTAAGACAAAACTTAACAACGTGAAATGGGACTATCCATGTTAGCATTTGTGGAAAACAAATTATAAGCGTGTTAATCTCGAACCGCTGGTTTACCTTTATGAAACCAGTTTTCGTCGTTATGGTAATTGTTATAGTGCTAGGAGCTTTGGACAGAAGTATATCTTCTTCCAACACGAAGGCAACAATTACTCCTACCCAAGTTCCACATACGGCATTAGTTCCCATCGATCAGGCAATCTCAGTCATGAGATTTCCTCCTTCATACGCCCACGTGTTTTCCAAGAATGACTCAATCGTGTTCGCCTCCCATCAAATAGACCTTGTAATCCTTACCATGGGACATAAGAGGGATGAGAACCTAACTGGGATGAACGCAAGCGATAATGTATTCGTAATCTACGGGTTGGTTAATCCCTACACTTATCATGCATAGTAACGCTCAAATCCACGTGATGGTGATCAATCTTGACGCAGGAGATTATCACAACTTTGTTGTGACCTCCCAACCCCCGCCTTATCAGTATAACGTAATGATGGATGGAATACAGATGATGGGGGAAAAAATGGATACTGTGATGCTATATTTACCCCCAGCTGACTATAGCACCGAACAAGCTCATCAATATCAGTACACTTTCACTCTAAATCAAGATGAATTCTGGTACATTTATACATTTCCTCGACACGCAGAGAATGGAATGTACGGTGAAATCGTTGTAGGTGAATGATACGGAGAATTATCGGATTCTTTGATTGGCGGATAACTTCTCTTTATTCTAACCTCCTTTATCCATCCCTTCTTCAACGGAATAATGGGTATGATGGGTGGCTTCGGCTACATGACTTTCTCCGTGTTCCTCGGGATTCCGGTCCTAGTCTTAGGAATTATGGGTTCACTAATAGACAATAGAGAGGCAAGGGGAACATTGCTTCTGATTGCAGCATTCCTATTCCTCTCAGGGTTCTTCGGAATATCATTCGTCCTCCTTCTTCCGGCTGGAATTTTTGCATTAACTAAGAGAAATTGATACCTCTCCTACATAACTCTTAATTTTGACGTTTAAATGACGAACTACATTAATGCGATCCATAAGACAATTCTCCTGACAACCATAAGCCATACCAATTGCAAACGATATTAACTTCTTTACACTGACATGTATAAGTTCATGAAAGAATCGGCCATTTCTTTTCATTTATTGAATTTTAATTCTTCAATGTTTTACTTTATTTATCAAATACACTTTCTCTATTCTTGAGCCCTAAAAAGAAGGGCCTCTAGAGTCTTTACTCTTCGAAATGACGTGTTTGGTCTCTTCTGAAGAGAGATAAAATGGATTTTCACTCATTTTTCACTCATTCTCTAGTAACTCACTCTATTTTTCCCTGAAAAGGGGAGAAATCCTTTTATACTCCTGTGTCTATCTTATTATATTACACTCCACTTGAAATGGGGGAAAGGGCAAACACCATGCAAAACAACGTGAACTCCATCCCCCACGCCGGTTAACTCGCGTCTTTTCCTCTCCCTTGATTTGTCAAGTTAACTGGTAGTTAACTATACCAAATATTACCAACTCTAGGGCATGCCCTGAGATAACGTAAACTCCACAGGAACGCTAGGTATCCCATATCATTCCTCAGTTTGAAAGTAATACGCCCCTTCGGTATTCCCGGGGATTTTCTGCAGTTTGGGCTATCCCGCGAGTGATAGAGAATAGAGGAGATAAAAACAGAAAAGAGAAAGAAAAAGATAGAATTCTTCATGAAGGAATTTTTTGTTTCTATCTCACCGTCTTGACGCTTTATCTAAAACCTTTTCGTTTTCTTCTTTCCACCTTAGTCTCGTCATCTCCTTGATAATATGAACTAATCACGTCAAAAATGATACATGAACTCTCGCCGTAGAGACCATAATAATATTAAATACACACATGGACACGACATTAACGCACCTTACTCTACAGAAGTATGTCTTTAGCGAGAGTAGTTTCAAGTTTATGAAGAGACGACAAGTGAATTATGAAGAGATAAATGTGATTTCTCGTAGTTGGAAGACTACAATGGACTCACGTCAAAAGCTATCACGAGGGGGAATTACAAGGATGAAAAGATTACTTCATTATACAAGTGTACTTATCATCCAGCAATAATCGGATTTTCTTAATTAAGTCAAGCCCTACCAAGTTTTTACCGTTAAAGTCTCTAGGTGTGAACACGCAAGTCTCCATTTTCTTTTCTCCAACTTTAACTGATGCTTTGGCAGTCTTCATGGTCAAACATCCGTTCAAAGTCTTGAACCTGAACCACATTCAGGTATTTCGCCTAAGCTAAATTAGCGTAAGTTGAGTTGTCGAGTAATATGCTACCGTCGAATCCCGTGTCTATCCTCAAATCTACTTCAACAGTTTCGCCGTTAACGCTGGATATGTCAATCCTGATGCGCGGTTTCTCTCCTTCGATTCACTGGAACATTCCTGTTAACCATTCTCCTTCCCTTGGCGAGTCCTTGCTCAGGTTAACGACTATCGCATGTTTAGCGTTCAGATCCCTCAAAGCCTTGGGTACTTCCTCCGCTGAATCAAAGGTTCCTATAAACTTACCATTTTGCTATTACTACATACCAATGAACAGAAGCATTGAAATATATTAGATTAGCTCTATTTTTATCTTAGTGGAGGTTAAGGGGAGAAGAC
>DAHF01000007.1:1028-3143 GCA_002495845.1 Sulfolobus sp. UBA167 | reverse complement strand
GGGGGGGGGGGTGAAAGAAATGAGGAGGGAAGGAGTGCGACTCAGGATCCTCTTGGCCTCTGGGCCTTGACCTCCCTAGGACCTAAGGATCTTCCTGGACCCACAGTGAAGATTTAAAAATCTTTTCTATAACTAGATAATATTATGGTGATGATGAAAATCTCGAACAGAGGATGAAGATGAAGACGACAAGCTGAGCCATGTAATGTTATTTCAGAAGGGTTATTAATGTCTTGAGAATAGAAATAGAAATATTTAAATAGTGGAAGAGATAGAATTAGAAAACGGGGGTCAGGATGATGAATGGAGCGAAAACTGACCCGTGATGAGCCAGTTACGAGCTGACCCCCGTCAATCCTTGTTTCTCCTCAACGTAATAAGCTTGATCATTCCTTATCTCTAGTATTTACTCCCCAGTAAAGGGAGTGAGAGTGAAAGGGATGGGGGGCCCGATGATGAAGTGCCCTGCAACTGACCCCTGACGAGAGAGTCAGGCCGAGGCCCCTCATTACATCTATCATATTATATATTTAGGAATTGTGTTTACCGGGGGACGACGTGGATACATGAGCAGTATTGAGTTTACTCCCCAGTGAATTGAGGAAATTTCAACAGCTATTATTACTACTACTCCGCATAGGCGAGACAGAGTGAATTGCAATTGTTTCTGCTTGCCAGGATCCTTCTTTCCCTTATCTCCTTCCCTTCTTTCTTGTCATTCTAAAAAGCGTAATAAATTCAATTAGTCTCTTCTTTGTCTAATTTAGTCTTCCTATAAGATCGTTAAATTGAAAGTGCTAATGAAGTGAAAAAGACACCTATTCAGCTAAGAGTGGCCAGTCTATTTCTTACAGTAGTAGTAATAAATAGCAAGTCTTTCTAGAGATTTTAGAATTGGTTTCGATTTACTGGGGAGTAAATTAGAACAGTTTACACGAAGATTGAAGAAACTTTTAGAAGAATTACGCGTTTACACCCCAGTAAATAAAAATGAGAAAGAGAGTGTTAGGTGATCGTAAAAACGTTACTCAAGAAGCTTCTTATTGAGCCTGACCTTTAAGACGATTCCTGAACGCAGTCTAAAGGCAAATAGAACTGAAGCTGCAGTAAACTCGTTTAAGATTTCTTCTATTCTCCCTAGCGAGATTTTTCCCTGTAGTTTGTGATATATTACTTCAGCAATACTCTCACTACTAGTTCTCTCAATGTAACCGTTTTCATGGAAGAACCTTAGAAGTTCAACCTCATCTTGATCTAGCTTTCTGCCTAGCAACGCTTCTGCTTTTCTCAATACATCGTCAAAAGACGCTGCTTTTGTTGATAGTAGCTTCTTAGCTTCCTTTGTTAATGAGTATCTGTTCATGTTGTTAATCTTTTGTGTGACCACCCAGCCTTTTGCAATATATCTCTTAAGACGGGGATAGATTTGTCTAGATTCAGTGTCGATAAGATTGGCTAGCTCCCTAGCTACAGCCACTTGCTTCTTTAATAGATAAGAGAATATCCTAGCTATCCTTTCAGACTTGAAATAAGGAGAAAATGAAGGGGCCGTTGACATGGTCGATCAAGGCTCTTCAATAATTTCATTGATCCGTGTGCTTAATCTGAGCAAGTTATTTGCAACAATTTTTCCCTTTTCTGTTAGATCTAAGAATAGCTTAACGTTTCGACTGTCTTTCTTTCTCTCTATAGTTATATAGCCCCTCTTAGCTAGTATTTCTCTCCAACGCATTATTGTGCTAGAGGACATTTCTGATTTTTTTATCAAGTCAGATTCGTGCATCTTTCCGTTTACATATAACATGACCAGTATTACTCCACCAGGGTTCAGTATCGTATAAAGTTCTTCGACATCCGTGCTCATACTCTTATCAGTAATTAAATAGAGTATAGAGTATAAAAGTCTTTTCACTTTTCACTTAATGTATAGTGTACACAAGCTTAAGAAGTAAGTAGTACCTCCTTAGACAAGTTTTTTATCTCGTCAACTATCTTCCTGCCTTTTTCAGTTACTCTGATTATCTTCTTTTTGCTTCCCACATTAGTTTTGGCTTCAATGACTTCGATGAGTCCCTTATTTTCTAGCCACTCAATCCATCTTTGAACAGTACTACT
>DAHF01000007.1:0-999 GCA_002495845.1 Sulfolobus sp. UBA167 | reverse complement strand
GGAGTGCTTAGAAACTCCTCCATATCATTCTCTGTCTCTACTTTTTTCACCATATGTATAGTAAATTATGTTACGACATAAAAGCTTATACTTTCATTCGTCTCTCTCATCTACTCTTTACAGTTTGTGATAAGAGTAAACTTTATATGTTCTTTTCACTTATTAAAAAGTGGAGAGTGGTATGATCTCCCAACCCAAGATGGTGGTTCAAATGGGGCAGAAGGAGTCGGAGCCCCTAGAGGAAGACTTGATTTTTTTGATCAACATGTTGGACCAGGAGGATCGTGAGGAGTTCGCTGAAGAGTTCGCCGAGGACCTGGAGGTAATGTTATCCAAATCCGGCCTATGGAAGGTCTGGCTAGCGAACAAAATCAGAGAGAAGATGAAGGTGGCAGAAAGGATCCTAGCAAAGATGGAGGCTGAGATGGAATGAAAGTCTACTTAGATTACAAGGCCGTTACCGAGTACGCCTATAGGAATTGTCTGTGCAGCAAGGAAATGGGCGAACATCTCGTAGAGTGTGAAGACGGAGAAGTCGAAATTAACCCCAAGGATGTTAAGTTAGACTACAGCGACTTAGAGGAGCTTGTCGACAGATACGAGGATGAAATAAGGGAGATCCTGCGAACCAAAGGAAAGAAGGAGAAGCAGCTGCAGCAAGAATGAGGTGATTGATATGGCCATAGAGTTGCAAGAAGATGAATTGCAATTCGTTGATATCCAACAACTCTTCGAGAAAACTAAGAACCTGGCAGCGAAGATGATATCGAAATATTTCAATTTCGAAATCATCCCTGAAGAGGATATCCTTATACAAACTATCCTGGTCGAGCAGGATTGTGCAATGGTCACCGCGGAATATACCAAGATCTCGCTGCGATTCAGGCTCGTTGTAAACGAGGAATCTGTCAAGTTACAGACCAAGGAACTAACGTTTGAGGAAAGGATAGATGGAGAGAGGGAGTGGACGTGAAAGTAGTGACGTTCAAAGCGGACGAG
>DAHF01000066.1:2694-5309 GCA_002495845.1 Sulfolobus sp. UBA167 | reverse complement strand
AGAGCTGGAGGCAATGCGTTCCTTATAGCCTCGTAAGTGGACTTAGCGTTCAACAAGACCAGGTCAGCCTTTCTGCCCTCTGCGATCCCGTAGTCCTTTATTGACATTGCCCTAGCTCCGTTCCAAGTTATAGTCCTCATGAGAGATTCCACCTCAGTTGACACGAAGTGGTCTACAAGGAAGGCCTCTTGAGCTACCCTCAGCATGTTACCCTCCCCTAGGGGATATATCATGTCAGCTATGTTATCTGTTCCGAGAGCTACGTTAATTCCAGCCCTCATCATCTGCCTTATCCTTGCTATTCCTCTCCTCTTGGGATAGGAGTCATACCTTCCCTGCAAATGCATGCTTACTACGGGGTTGGACACCACGTTAACCTTGGAGCTCACCATCATTGACATGAGCTTGTCGAAGTACCAAGAGTCGTAGGAGTGCGAAGCAGTCATGTGACTTATCGTGACCTTCTCTCCAATGCCGTTCCTGATGGCCTCCTTCACCACCTCCTCCGTGAAACGGGAGTTGGGATCGTCCGTCTCGTCCACGTGTCCGTCGATCATCTTGTTGTTTTCTGTCGCTAAGGAGAAAGCCAACTTAATCGACTCCACTCCTTCCATGAAAGTTCTCTCCCCATGAGGGATCATCCCTATAACGTCAGCCATGCGGGAGGCTTTCCTGAACTCCTCCTCTATTTCGTATCGATAAACTCCTGGGGTGGGAAACGCTACCACTTGTAAGTCTAAGGGACTCACTTCCCTAGCCTTGATGACCTTATACATCAAGCCGTTCATGAATGGCTCATGCGTCCTCACGTGGGTTACCCCGTTGGCAAACAAGAGGGTACTTATCTTCTTCAACCTTCTTCTTACGTCGTCGAAATCCAACTTTGGTATTACCTCATCCAAGTTTCGGGTTATCCCTTCGTTAAGGGTTCCGCTTTCGTTTGGTTTACCATACCTCAGGGTGATTGAGTACCCAAGGTGCGAATGGGGATTTACAAATCCGGGCACCACAACTCTGCCTTCAGCGTCCATGACCGTTCCGTCCTTCTTACAGCCTGACGTTATCATCCCTTCTTCGACGCATAGATCGACCAGCTTTCCTTCCAGTTTAACATTTCTAATTAGCATAAATGTGGTTTGCTTTTGGCTTATTTTTAAGTATTTTCCATCATGCATAAAAAAATTTTTATTTTTAAGAGCAGACATTGGAAACTCTTTGAGTGCATTTTCAGAAATTATGGATGAATTTTGATAAGTAGCTTCCAGTCACGCATTAAAGCCTAAGGAGTTCTAAAATAGAAAGAGAAGAGAAATTAATTCTAGAAAATTAAAAAATGAGGTATGTTTCCCTTTCTTTTCTTTTTTTTCTCTATCTTTTCCATCTCTTTAACANNCTCTCTTTTCTTTTTTTTCTCTATTTTTTCTACCTCTTTAACACAATACTAAAGGTTAAAAAAAACTTGGTCTTTAGAGTCTCAAAATAGAGTTTTTTTTGGGAAAAAATGTAATACACTAGACCTTTATTGATGCTCATGAAAAAGGGAAGAATCACTCCGGAGGTATTTCCTTAAACACCATGTCTACGTTAACCCCGTTCTTCTTCCTATAATATTTAGCAACCTCATACCACACGAGGGACGCTATCACGATCCCTACTAGGAGGAGTATTGAAGGTATCACGTTTCCGGAGAATAGATCGAAGCCGAAGCCTGAGGGATTATACGTTAGGCCTCCGTATCCTAAGAGTAGGCCTATTGCTGAAGCTACGCTTATAGCTGAGAGGGCGCTGGAAACCAGAAGTTTGGACGAGAGAGATCCGGCGCTCTTAGAAGCCCTGAAGGCAGCCAAGGAAGCTATGAAGTATTGAAACAGCATATATGAGATCACTCCGAACATGAGGGACAATGAGAACCCTTGGTATATCTCTAGATAGTTGAAGATGAGGGCAATCGCTAGGAAGACCAGCACACTGAAGTATGGTGACTTCAGCTTGGAACTTACGTCCAGAAACTTCTCTGGGAGAAGTCTATCCATAGCTACAGCGAACATTGCCCTAGTACCGTTCAACCCTCCTATGAAAGCATAGGACACGAACCATGTAAGAGATGACACCAGGATCAACATGAGTAACGGTATATTGGAAAGGGTGGGAATTATCACGAACGCCAGAAGAGAATAAGGCTCCACTGGCACTCCACCTCCTGAAGACGTTAACCATCCAACGTCGGAAGCTTGAATGAAGAACCTCTGCCCTATCACGTCAACGATGGATGCGACCAGAACTAGTGAGATCACGGCGGCGAAGACATAAGAATATAGTATACCACTCTTGATTGCCTTTGACCCTTTCTTGACCTCGCCTCCGACCCAGATTGGGGCATTGTTATAGATGAACAAGTTACCCATGATCATTATACCTAACAATAGCGTGCCCAACCCGTTGAAGGCTAGAGGTAACTTATACGAAGACGTTAAGGCTGTGTAGGAAGGTCCTCCCAGTGAAGTGGAGACTGAGGTGAAGTCACCGATAAACCCAGTCCTTCCTATGCTGAATAGAACCCCTATGATGACGAAGGTCCCAATGATTTGAAGTATAGTCAAGCTCGATATTACCCT
>DAHF01000066.1:810-2663 GCA_002495845.1 Sulfolobus sp. UBA167 | reverse complement strand
GTAGACACGAAATAGTAAAAGGTATTGCTCACCAAGTTGTTCCCCAGGGTTATCAAACTTGGGTCGTGGAATACCATTCCCAGTGTTTGAAAGAAGGGAACTATGACGAGGGATTGCTCAGTTTGAACGTCGAGTCCTATACCGTAACCGAAGATGTTCACCATTGCTTGGATCATCCCCAACCTAGGTCCGAGGTATCTGGAGACGTAAACGTAATCCCCCGCAGAGCGTGGAGTGAGCATGCCGATGTAATAATACATGAACGCGGTGGGAAGTGCCATGAGGGCACCTATTACAGTAGCTAACATCCAGTTAGACCCAGGAAAGAAGATGGCGAACGTTAAAGGATACGCTATGCTGGCTGCGGGTGAGAGGTACATGAAGTTGAGGAGGAAGGTATCCTTGGAAGATAGAGTCCTGATCAGTCCTGAACTTTGTCTGGCGAAGACCCTTTGTTCTTTCTCTCCCATGTTTATCGAGATACATACTCCTGAAAAGTAAATAAATGATTACATAATCTTCTTGATGAGGATTTACTGAAAAGTGAGAATTGCTTTTACCCTTTTTATCCATGATACTTTAGGAAAGGTTTCTTAAAGAGAAGACCGCTTGTTTCAAACACGGACTTTTTAGCTTGAGTTGAATTCTTGCACCACGGTTGAAGGAGAGGACGCGAGATTAATGCTTATGATGTTACTTCTTGTCCAATCAATGTCCTCGAAGTGTAGAACCAATTAGGATAGTCAATTGTGAAAAAAGGAAAGTAAAAATAAAATAAAATAGAAAAATAAGCCGAAACAAACAGGAAAAAACAATGAGAAAATAAGGGGAAAAAGAAAAACAAAAATTAAAAAAACAAGAAAGTATTCTCAATTGAACCTTAATAGTCGGTTCTATGCATCTCTATAAAAATCTTGTTTTCACGTGAATATTCTAATAGCATTTTTTATTGTCTATATTACCCTTTTTCTTATAACGAGATAACATCATGTACCTCGGGGATAGCTTGTTCACGAAGGTTCTATCCCCTACTTTCTCTATGAATCCACCTCTTTCTAATGCGTCAAGTGTAGACACTAAGTCAGCTTTCGTGAAGGTAATTCCGTTTTTAGTCAGTGCTTCTTCTATAAAATAAATACTAACTATCCAGTCCATTTTAGATAACATAAATTGAATTTGTTCATCTACTTCCATGGCTTAACACCTCAGGTTCACAACTCCAAAACCGTTGTGTCTTGAACTTCCTATTCCTTTGGCTTGAGCGTTTTCTAATATTGATTTTAATTCAGGGAGATATTCTCTTAACCTGTAATTCATTTTCCCTAAAATAGCTTTTACCTTTTTTCCAGCGTAAATAACATTAACTGAACGATAGTCTGAAGGCTCCTCGCTTACGTTTCTTTCCATGGAAAAAAGGAATTTCTCCAGCTCCGAACCTCTCTTCAGTTTAGTCTCATCCATAGCGTTGACCGCAAAGACTATGAAGAAGGCATTAGTGAACCTCTTCTTTTCATCCTTAACGAAGGGATCTGGGAAGATGGCGGGGGTCAGTATGTCCACCTTCAGGTAATCCTTGCATTCCAAAGTCACTGAGGATACTCTGACGTCCTCAATTCTCCACTTCGTGTTGAAGACTCTAGTGTCGCTTATCTCTGTCAATGCCTTTATCATCTCTTCCTCTTCTCCTCCGACTCTGAATGTGTAGCTTCTGCCTCCTTCAACCTCCAAGTAAGTAGGTACATCGCTCTCCTTGAACATGAACCTCTCCCCGTCAAATAAGGGGGATATTGAAAGCTTCTGGTCCTTCAGAATGGTTTTGCCGACCTTGCTAGTGAAGGGAGGTATCAAAGCGT
>DAHF01000066.1:462-744 GCA_002495845.1 Sulfolobus sp. UBA167 | reverse complement strand
TCTGAGTTTTCATACAATAATGGATACTTTATTAATGACGTAATGTAATCTTTGCCTTTCTTCGTTTTGCGTACAGCGTAAAGTAAAAACGGCTTCACTGGAATTTCTTCTACGTAAGATTTGACAGCGGCATGTAATACAGTTTGAACGGCATCGGCGTATCTTGAAAAATTTTTGTAGCAGGAGATTTTTTTAGACACCGTTTTATGCTCAACTAATTCTCCTTCCTTTTCATAGTCGCTAGTTGAAACTATTGTAGTTCCTGCAATTTCAACTTCCCTT
>DAHF01000066.1:0-348 GCA_002495845.1 Sulfolobus sp. UBA167 | reverse complement strand
GATGCTCTTTGTAGAGTCTGGGAGTCAACTCAACGTACTCTCCTACGAGAGTTTTGGTGGGATTTCCATAAGATACTCTGCACTGAAAGAGAACGGACATTGTTGTCAACCCCTTCACTGGAAAGTTATTTGATCTGTCGTTATGAATATTGGAATTGCTTGACTTAGTTGATAGATATTGAAAAAAGATAGACTTACATTTGTTTTGAATACACGTGTTATACTTTTCATGTTCTTTACCTACCCCTTTTTGGGGTGAGATTACCTTAGCACCAGCTCTTTTAAATTTTTCCCTACTTGATGCTTTGTTAACTTGTTAAATTTAGCAAACATTTAAGAGATCTCACA
>DAHF01000009.1:8386-8841 GCA_002495845.1 Sulfolobus sp. UBA167 | reverse complement strand
AATCCAGTATCTCAAATAACAAGTTATCGACAAGATATTTTTTTAAAAAAATAAAAAAAATTACCTTCTTCTTAATAAGACTGCTACTGCAGCTATGATCACTATAACGACTATAGCTATGCCTATATATGCCAAAGGTAGAGACGTTGAAGTTGTGGTAGTGGTAGTAGTTGGCGGAGTTGTAGTTGTTGGCACTGAACTCACAGATATTGAGCCGAAATTGAACAGTTCCCTGCTAGCCCCTCCAGCATTCCACACAGCTTTAGCTACTATCTCGTATACTCCGGGCTTTAGAGATGACGTACTTATGTTGGCTGTGTATATACCATTACCGTCGTTCTTTGCAATAACCATGAAAGGCTTTCCGTTCACCGTCACGTTCTCATAAGGCATCCCGTCGCCGAGGTACTTTAGATACACATACACTGTAGCGTTGCTAATCTGAACTGGCATAT
>DAHF01000009.1:0-8347 GCA_002495845.1 Sulfolobus sp. UBA167 | reverse complement strand
ACATTCTGTAGGAACAGCAACGGGTTTATCCTAGCGAAGTGTAAGTTAGCCTTCACTAAATATTCTTGATAGTTGTTGAAAGCGCCTGCGAAGTAGTACCCACCTCCTGATTGAAGGTCAGCTATCTTCTCCGCGTATACAGATGCTGGACTTGTTGTATTGAACACGAAGGATGGATATATATAATAGCCGTCTAGTGCGTCGAACTCATCTTGATAGCTTGAGGCATTCATGTAGATCTTTATTTGATATGGTGAAGTCACATTAGTCCACACTATGTAGGGCTGAGATCCGAAGTAGTCCGTGCTTATTTCACCATTGTCGGACAGTGCTGTGTAATTGACGTGTAAGCCGTCAAACGTGTTAGTCCCCATCATACCTGGGATGTCCAACCACCATATGGTGAAGTTCACGTCGTACGCTGTTATCGGCACTCCGTTAGTCCATGTAGCATTGTGGACTAAATTGACTGTCAACACTGAGCCGTTCACTATCAGGTCTCCGTTCGGAAGGGTCTCCTTGGGTATTAACTGTAAGTTCCATGATTTGGCTATGGAAGGTAACAATGCAGTCTCATTAGCATACTCAGAGAACACTAGAGTGGGATATATGTCACCTAAGACATTGAAGGCATAGACTGAGGCACTGGCGTAAGGGTTAATGTGTCTTGGAGCGCTAGATGACACAGAGGAGTAGATGAATGTTCCGTTCAGGAAGCTTCCCCTTGGATGAACGTTGAGTATAGAGTAAGCGTACTCTGATGTAACGTTTAGATATATGTAGTCAGCCCAACCGGGTAGGTAGATTCCGTCTACTGCGTTAGACCACCAAAGGACTACGTATGGTAACTGCTGTTGTAGGTAGAGGTCAGCTTGTTGTACGTATTTCTCTGCCTGGGATAGTGGAAGTGAAGATGCTTTATCTAAAATCGTATCTATTGTAGAGTTTGAGAATCCTCCTGTGTTAGAGGGGCTGGTATATATCCCCTGCATCCATGACGTTGCAAAAGGCCCTAGGTTAATCCATCCGAACGTTGTTATATTGAAAGCATTGAAAGGTGGAGTTGTAGCTGCTTCGATCAACTGAGCGAAAGTCGTCTGAACTGGCACTATGGTCAGGTTTATGCTAGCAGCTTGATCCTGCAAGTATGTAGCTAGTTTCTCTGCCGGCGTATCACCAGACGGATATGTGAAAGTTAGCTTCAGTGGCTTCCCCTGATAATACCATTGTCCGTTGACGTGAGTAACGTTAGGTATCTGCTCTAGGTGATATACTGCCATACTGAGGTTATAGGACTCGTATTTCTCGTACCAGACTGATGCTTCAGGATTTATGTAGGGCTTATAGAAAGGTATCCCAGGGAAGAGATAGAAGGGAGACCCTATGCCTAAAAGGCCGTTGTCTTGTACCTTGTCTGTTAATACTTGATAATTTATCAGGTTTGATATAGCGTACCTGAAGTTGACGTTGGCGGTCAGCGGGTTCCCGAAGGCGAAGACTAACATTGCGAATGACTCTTCCACTGATGTGTTAACCCACAGATTAGGGTCAGTCTGCCCGCTCTTGAAGTCACTTTCATGCGATATTGTAGCGAAGTCTATCTTCCCTTTTTGAAGGGCAGAGAACTCGGCGGTGTGTGTAGAATATGAGAATATGTACTCTATGCTTCCAACCCAGGGGCATGTATAGCTTACTTGATACCAGTTTATTACTGGTTCATTGGCCGTAGCTGAGACATATGCAGCGTTAGTGGATATTCCTGCATCTATTACTATTGAAAACAACATTATTCCCAACGCTATTATGCTTAACACTTTTGACTTGCTCTGCATATCTCAGCATTCTAGAACAGTAATATATAAAGATTTATATGTCCACAAATTTTTGAATGATAAAAATAAAAAAATTATAATTAATGTTTTAGTTTTTCTTTACTTTCCTTTTCGATTTGCATGGTTCCGAGCCATTGACTTAACCGATGAATTACCTTAGGTTTAATTGAATAAACATGAATAAAGCGTGTTGTGAGATCACAACACCTAACCTATCACTAGGTCACTTGACTATTAACAAAGCCCCTTCATTTCCTTCGTCATTCTCAACGTATCCTACTCCTATTACGGTTTTGGCCTCGATGAGATAATATACTATCACTCCTTGTTTTATGAAAACTTGATGTAAAGAGGAAGGAGAGTTACCTTCCAGAATGACTGTCCCATTAGTCAAGGTCTTAGACCCTGATGAAGGATAGAACGGGATTATGAGAGAAGCGAATATCTTTCCATTGTACAAGATGGAGTCAACAAGCCCCACGTGATATGGTAAGGTAACGTTAGTGACAGAGGAGTTAGAGAAGTCTATCATATAAGTAGATAAGTGGTCTGAGAAACTTAAAGCACCTCCTACAAGCCACCCGTATGGAGTAAACGAAGCTGTGAAGAAAAATCCCTGATCGTAGCCTTTGATGGAGAAGTTCTGAAATGACTTGCCGTCGAAGACAGTGAATGTAGCGTTCTGGACGTTGTCTCCGGCTATTCCCACTCCTTCAGGGGAACTGGAGACGTCGTTTACGTTTATCACGAGCCCACCCTCCTGAGGGGTGAAATAAGGGGGCAACTCAGGACAGAGGTTTTCTGTTGTCCCGTTCCCCAAGATTTCTAGGGCTAGAGGTAATGAGACTCCTTCCCCTGAAGGCAATTTCATCAAAATTGAACCTCCAACTAACCATCCTCCCTTATACCATGTTATCCCTTCCACCTCCCCGTATTGACTAAAATTTCTTACATACGAGCTCTGGTTCACCACTTTTCCGTCCTGAAGTGACACTAGACAATCATCTAGAGTACCGTGATAAGAGAATCCTCCCAACATGAGGGAAGACCCGTTATACGCAACAGCGAGGACGCTCCCACCTTCGAAGTAACTGCCCAGATCTATGCTCTGGAAGGACATGTTGTTTAGGAACAGAATTCCCGCCTTGCCTCCGCTCTGGTTAGTCCCAACCAAGAAGACCTTGTTGTCACCTAAGTAAACTCCGGAGAACACTTTCGTGAACTCCGGCAATTTTACTATCTCAACGTTCTCACGGCTAACGCTTGCTAAATATGAATACAGTCCTAAAATAATGATTATAGACGTCACTAAAACCAATATTTTTTTGTACCTTTTAGAAATTCTGTTTAAAAATGTCATTGTTTTCGGGCTCCCTTTTGATACGTTACTAAAAAACATATCCGGCATATAGGATTTTAACTTTCTTTTTAACATAAGATATACTGACAAGTTTTTTAAATACTATGAGAAGTTTTAAATGATGTCTAGGAGTAAAATGGATAAAGATGAACAGAAGCATCGCAAATCTTCCTTACTTTCTAGAATTTCCTCTAGGCTACCTGTGAGATATTTAGTCAAGAGAATAGTAGAAAGGTTCTTGCTTATATTTGCTGTTGTTAACTTCTTGTTCTTCTTATTCTGGATATTCACCCTTTACATAGCACACCTCAACCCTGCTGAGCTCTACATTCCGCTAGATTACAAGAACGCAAACAGAGCTTCAGAGATAGCTGGTCTTGACAGACAGTTCGGTTTCGACAAGCCTCTTTACGTCCAGTACGTGGATTACGTGAAATCCATGCTTACTTTTCACTTCGGCTACTCACTCATATACGACGAGAGCATAACTAAGCTCATAATTACGCACCTACCAATAGATCTTCTCATACTTGTTCCTTCCCTCATTTTGAGCACGTTGTTGGCAATCTTCCTGGGCTTGTTCTCAGCACTAAGGTACGGTAAACTGTCTGACGTGGTCAACTCAAACGCCGCAATCATAACTTACTTCATCCCTGCGTTCTGGGTCTTCACCATAGTCTTAGACTATCTAGGGTTCACTCTAGGTATCTTCCCGACTAACATAGTTGGCGCGTTGACGGCTTCGAACGGTGAGCCATTGAAGGGCTTCGCTTACGTTGCGGGGCTCCTCAAGTTCTCCGCACTTCCTATCATACTGCTCACGCTCTTGTCTTATGGGGTCAGGATGATCCTCACCAAGGCAAGCGCGGTAGAGGTAATGAACAGCCATTTCATCACCTACCTCAGGGCAAGGGGAGTCCCCGAGTCCAGAGTTGTCTTCAGGCACGTAATGAGGAACTCGATAATTCCAGCCTTAACGAGGATGGGAGTAGACTTCGCCTTCATAATAACTGGATCGGTATTCGTAGAGGAAATATTCAACTTCCAAGGGATAGGGTACCTCCTTCTCGACGCTGCGGAAAGCCTAAACATACCCGTCCTCGGGGCTACTTTCTTTATAATCAATGTTTATATAGTGATAGTGCTCTTTCTTCTGGATTTGGTTTATCCATTCATAGATCCTAGGGTGAAGTACGATTGAACAAGACGTTGAAGTCGTTATTCAAGAGAAAGTCCTTCTTGATATCCTTTGCGATACTGATTTTCTTCGTGATCATATCCGCTACTGCTAACTTACTAACGCCTTACACGAACCCCTATGAGTTCAGTCAGGAATACATAGCTAACCCTTACTCTCCTCCTGATTGGGCTTCGATTTTCCCTCAGTACAGTGGTCTCCCACCTACTACCACGTACCAGTTTACTACTTCCCATGCTGTAGTCCAAAAGGAGGGTAACGTGTCCTTCACTAAGAACTCGACTTACGTTATAGGAGAATTGCAAGGGAAGAACTCATGTCTTAACGTGAGCTATCCATTTACCTATAACTCTCCTGCGTACAAGAAAGCACCTTCCTCTTTTTCCCTTAATTTCACGGGACTAATAAAAACCTCGAGTTCTACAGACGTCCAGGTCAATATATACTTAATCCACGGGAACAAGTCCTATTTCCTGGAGAGCTTCGTCCCTGTAGATTATTCATTTAACTTCCTCTATCCAACATGCCCTCTTCCGGTGAACTCGGTCTCCAATTTCTCCATAGAGTCAGGAGGCCTTAATTTCGTCAATAGCCCATATATCAGCTCTCTTTCGGGATCAGCCAGGCTGGAAGGGGGAATTTTAATTCCTTCATTAATATTCAAGGGTGATCCTACATCTTACAATGTCATGGTTTCAGTGAAGGACCTTTCAGGAGGACCCGTCAGTGCGTATATCTCACCTCCTAAACTGAAGAACGAGGGCTACCTTTACGGTATCTTGGGGACTGACTTCAGGGGTTCATCTGTCTTCTCAGAGTTCGTGCTAGGTGCTAGGTTCGACTTAGAGCTCAGCGTAGCCACTTCTCTAGTTATAGTAGGAATAGGGCTAATCCTGGGGCTGATCGCAGGCTATAAGGGAGGAAAGACGGACACTGTGCTGAACTCAGTGACGGACTTCTTCCTGACCATCCCTACACTCCCCTTGCTGATAGTCCTGGAGTCCGTCCTCGTGGCGACTAACCTCATATTGAACGTCAATAAGGCGTTCATAATTTTCACCCTGATCGCCCTCCTGTCGTGGATGGCCACAATGAAGATCATAAGGTCTGCGACGTTCACCTTAAAGGGTAGGACTTTCGTGGAGGCCTCAAGGGCTTTAGGAGGGGGAAGCTTCCACATTCTCTTCAAGCATCTCATACCCAACCTCCTGGGAATAATAGTTGCACAGATAGCATATGACGTCCCCACAGTGATACTGGTCGAGTCAGGGCTTGACTTCCTAGGCCTCGGAATAACGTCATTCCCCACTTGGGGTAACATGTTGGGATACGCGTCACATGAGCTGACAGCTTCAAACGGCTTCGTATGGTGGTGGATACTCCCTCCCGGGCTAGGCATAATCCTTTTATCCGCTGCGTTCTACTTCATAGGAACTGCACTCAGAGACGTCTTGAGCCCGTATAAGACAAGAGGTGAGGCTTAGTGATAGAACAAGGAATGGAAGAAGAGATAAGCATAGAAAAGCTAAAAACATACTTCAAGACAAAGTCTGATTACGTCAAGGCTGTTGACGACTTATCTATGTCAGTCAAGAAAGGTCAAATCATGGGACTGGCAGGGGAGTCAGGATCGGGCAAGTCCACAGTTGTGACTACAATCTTCAGGGTGTTGCCGAGCAACGCAGAGGTGAAGGGAGGAAAGATAACTTTTGAGGGGAACGATATCCTCTCCATGGATGAGAAGAAGTTCAAAAAGGAGATCAGATGGAAGAAGATCTCCTGGATACCTCAGGTTTCAATGGACTCCTTAGATCCTTTGTATACAGTGAAGAGCCAGATGATGGAGACCATCCTAACGCATGAGGACGTGAGCAAGGCGGAGGCCGCCGAGAGGGCATACAAAGCTCTGGAGTCTGTGAAGCTGAACCCTGAAATAGCGGAGAAGTACCCCCACGAGCTCTCCGGAGGTCAGAAGCAGAGGGTCATAATAGCCATGGCCCTACTCCTCAACCCAAGCCTCGTGATAGCCGACGAGCCTACCACAGCCTTGGACGTAGTGACACAAGCTTCCATAGTAGAGCTCCTGACTAAAAAGAAGAAGGAGATGGGTTTCTCCATGATCTTCGTCACACACGACCTCTCACTCTTGGCCACAATGGCAGACGCGGTTACCGTGATGTACGCTGGACAGCTAGCAGAGAGCGGGAATGCCGAAACCATATTCAAGAGCCCCGAGCATCCCTACACTAAGCTCCTGCTTAAGTCTATCCCAGACATAAGGAAGTGGAAGGAAAGGAAGCTCTATTCAATACCCGGAGAACCTCCTAACCTTGAGAACCCTCCCTCGGGTTGCAGGTTCAGGACTAGGTGTCCCTTTGCGATGGAAATATGTAAGGACAAAGTTCCCGAGCCGGTGACTCTGAAAGGAGGTCACGTAGTTGCATGCCACTTGCTGGGTGATAAGAAGTGATCGAAGGTAAGTCGATAAGTGTGAAGTTTAAGGTCAACGGAAGGGACTTCCAAGCCTTAAAGGGGGTCAACATAAAGGTTAACAAGGGAGAAGTAGTTGGATTAGCAGGGGAGTCAGGAAGCGGAAAGACAACTCTGGGAAGGGCAATACTTCTGCTCCAAAAGTTTCAGGGGCAGGTAATATGGGACGGAAGAGATGTAACCAAGGTAAAGGGCAAGAAGATGAAGGAATTCAGGATGAAGAACCAGATAGTCTACCAAGACCCCTTTGACGCTATTGACATAAGGCTGAAGATATTCGACGTGATAGCTGAAGGGCTTAGGATACACCATGAGGGAAGCAAACAGGAGATCAGGGACTCTGTCATGGAGTCCCTGAAACTTGTAGGCTTAAATCCCCCAGAGCAGTTCGCGAACATCTATCCAACCCAGCTCTCCGGAGGTCAGCTCCAAAGGGTAGCCATAGCAAGGACTTTGGTGATGAGACCTGATTTCATCGTCGCCGACGAGCCAGTCTCCATGTTGGACATGTCTATAAGGGCAGGTATCTTGGAGATATTCAATGAACTCAAGTCTAAGGGAACGAGCACCCTCATGATAACCCACGACTTGTCCACGGTAGCCTACGTGTCAGATAGGATATATGTCATGTATCTAGGTAAAATAGTAGAGAGCGGGCTTACCTCGCAGATAGTCGAGAACCCAAAGCATCCTTATACCCAAGCATTGATCTCATCAATTCCAGTCCCGGAACCAGGATACAAGGTAGAGCCCAAATTGAAGGATGAGGACGTTCCCGTTCCTGAAAAGGGTTGTCCCCTTTACCCCAGGTGTCCCTTCAGGATGGAGAAGTGTAAAACCTCCGACCCGGAGATGGTACAAGTTGAACCCGGACACGAAGTCGCATGTTATCTATACTGAGGAGGACTTGGTAAGGTTAAGTTGGCGGGATTTCTCCATCTCCGTCACTCTTGTCTTAGTCTCTATCATATTCATGTACTTAATATCCCCCTTGAGCTACTTGACCTTCCTTTCGATTTTCTCTGTAGGTATACTTCTCTTCAGGATAAGGTACGTGCTGTTCTACATGAGGGAACTGAGAGTTAAGGGCAAGGTAACGTTCATACCCAAGAAGAGCACCTCTAAGAAAAGGAACGCGGAGGACCGCGGTTTCCTCCTTGCAGAGGTATTCTTACCATTGATCCTTCTTTTCCTTCTTCCCGTGCCTCTCAACTTGGTAGCAGCGTTGGGTTTCGTTATTGGCATACCGTTCTCCTTGATCCTGGAGGTCCTTGTCGTGAGAGGATTGGAGTCGAAGGTAGGAGATAAGATAAAGAAGTACTTCGTGTGGAGCGTCATAAACGACGACCTCTACCTCAAGGAGTTCGGATACCTGTTGTCAAGGAACTCCCAGTCTAGTGATAGGTGAACTACCCCGCCCTAACGGGGCTTCCTGCTTCACGTCTCTACCTTGCCAGTGACGAAGTA
>DAHF01000084.1:3604-10953 GCA_002495845.1 Sulfolobus sp. UBA167 | reverse complement strand
CAGCATATACTACCACATCTTGAATATTATATGCCTGTTCTATTGCCTTGAAGCTAGCTTTGGTATTGAAGGTCTTAGAGTCTACAACATAGGAAACTGTATCGTACTTACTAGGATTCCCTATTGGAGCGAAGAGAATTTCCATGAAGGAAATAAAGCACAGATATATTAAATAGATNNTTAAACCCCCGTTAAGATAAAACTCAAATCTAAAACATTGCAAATAACATGGAAGCTATATCTTTTCGCGAAGATTAGTTACACGACAAGCTCTGATGAACTCGAGAAGTACACGCGCTCTTTTGAAACTTAGTTATGCGAAAACGAGGCCTGAGCCTATGTAACGTTCCTATCTGAGTACTTTGCCTATACTTCACCTTCCCAGAAGACTAGATGGTAGGACAAGATAGAATAGGAAAGTGAAGTGTTGACTGTTTCTTAACCACTCAAAGATAAATACGCGCTTTGTCCTTTACTCTACATGGAGCTGAAGGTGAAATCTAGGAAGACGCTCATACTCTCAGACCTTCACTATCCTCACTGCGACGTGAAGAAGGTCAAGGAAGTCGTGAACTCGGAAGACCCTGACCTCATAGTGCTTCTCGGGGACGCCGTTGAGGACAAGGAAGGGTTTGACGTACTGAAAGCCTCCCTAGGGAACGTAATACACGTGAACGGGGACGACGACGTAATAAGGGGAGATGCTGACGTAGTGAGGCTGGAGAGCAGAGGGAGAAATTTCACCCTCCTCCACGGCCATCAACTGATGGGTGAGGGAGGGGAGAGGAGGCTCGCCAAGCTCCTCATGAGGTTCAATAGGGCCATTCCTCCATTTCTCTTCTGTGTGGGGATAAGGGTAAAGATGAGGCTCGGGGGCTTCCTAGTGCTGGGACACTCCCACGCCATGGCTTACTTTCCTTCTCTACAGTGCATTAACGCGGGGACCATGTCTAACAAGCTAAACTTATACAACGACAGAGGTTACGTCGTGATAAGCGAAGGAAAGGTAGAGATGAAGAGGATAGCGTAGAAAAGAGTTTTCTCTATCTCGAGATTCAATTCGCTCATTAATCTGTTAATGCATCGCAGATCCATAACGCAAAATCTGGCAACACGAACCGAAATTACATGTGAGATTGCAAGAACCTACAGGACTCCAAGGAATAGAAAGCTAGAGATCTCTGTGTATCTTTAAACGATAGGATCTCAGTGAGAATTATGGACCTTCTAGTAGTGATGATAGAAGGTTAGTAAATGCTCTATAACCTCATATATTCCTCACTAAAAACTACTGAACGTTAACTACAGACATCGATTTTACTTGACAGCATTCTTAGTTTTAACCACGTCCTTGAACTTATAGAAGCCGTGAAAAATTAACAAGCTAAAACGAAAATATCTAAACGTTTAAATTAAATCTGTTTTTCACTAATTTAACTCATTTTCAGAATCGTCAACATAAGGTAAGTTGTATCTCTTCCGTCTTTTGTTATTATGTGCAATTCCCTATTTCTCTATAGAAGACTAAGGCTACCTTTAACCTTAATCTGTGTTTCAATTAGCTCTCTCTTTCTCCTTATCTCCTTACTTTTCCTTCTCCTTATCATCCGCATCCTTTTCTCACCGCTTACCTCTTGGCTTTGACGCTCATAGCCTCGTAGATCAGGTTCGCCGCGAGCATGGAAGTTATCTCCGACACGTCATAGGAAGGCGCTACCTCCACCACGTCGAACCCGACTATATTTACCTTCAGTCCTCTTATCATCTCCATCGCCTCGAAGCTAGTCATCCCACCGACCTCAGGAGTGCCCGTTGCAGGGGCGAATGCAGGGTCGACTGAGTCTATGTCAAATGACACGTAAGTCTTACCCTCCAAGGAGTTTACCTCTTTCATCACGACCTCAGGGTCCCTCTTGATGTCCCTGATCGTGAAGCTCCTAACCCCTAGCTTGTCCCTGTCGTGCAGATCCTCCTTAGAGAAGGTCGAGCCCCTTATCCCTACTTGAATGACCTTGTCTAAGAGTTTCTCCTCTAAAGCCCTCCTCAACCATGACCCGTGAGTGTACTTCTTTCCCCAGTAAGTGTCCCAGAAGTCGTAATGGGAGTCGAAATGGACTAAGTTGACCTTGCCGTGAACCTTGTTCATAGCCCTCAGCACGGGAAGCGTTATTGAGTGATCTCCTCCTGCTATGAAGGGAGTCGATCCTCCCTTGATGAGCTCCACCATCCCTTCCTCTATCACCTTCATGGTGTCCATGAGGTAACCTGGGATCACGTTGATGTCCCCGACGTCGCATGCGTTGAGCTCGTCGAAAGTGTACACATCTAGGAACTGATTGTAAGGCCTGAGAAGCCTGGAGCCCTGCCTTATCCCCATGGGACCGAATCGGGCGCCGGGACGGTAAGTGGTAGCATCGTCGAAAGGTATCCCGACGAAGAAGGCCTTCACGTCCTTTAGATCTTGGAGTAAAGGTAGCCTCCCGAAGGTTGAGACTTGTGTGAACCTAGGAGACTTTAAAGCGTCTATTTGCCTCATGTATACATGTAGGGCACGGAATGACATAAACCTTTCCCCCAAACGTCAATGAAGGGAATGACTGAGCTCGGGAGAAAGGGGAGAGGGAAAAAGAGAATTGGTAGAGAAAGATACGAGGAAAAATAAATTAATTAATTAATTGATGGATGAATGAATGAATATAAAAATAGAAAAAATAGGGAAAAAATGAAAAAGGGAAGAGAGGAGAGAAGAAGAAAAAGAGAAGGAGGAAGGAAAGAAAGAAAAAAGTAAAAAATCCCTCACTTTTCATATCTCTCGTTAAACTATCCCTTAGAGAGTTCTGAAGCTCACCTCTATCCCTTCCCTCCTAATCGCCTCCAAGAATGGATCAGGACTTATCACCTTCTCCGGAGGGAGCACCCCCTCACCTCTTAGTCCCATCTCTAGGGCTATCACGGGGGATATCCCTGTCACGAACTGAGTGCCATCGAACTCGCCGTGAGGGAAGGACACGAACTCTGATATCACCTTCTTGTTATCGTAAACGAACGAGATCTTCGCTGCCTCAACTTCGTCAGGTATGATTCCCCTATACCCTATCAATCCATTTCTCCTCATTGCATCCTTCAGGACTCCCCTGTCTTTTCCGAAGAGCTTTCCTAAAAGTAGGACACACTCGAATCCAGTGCCACCTTCCATCCAGTCAACTTTCCTCACTCCAGGGAAGGAATAGGGGAATGTCGCTAGCTCGCTGTGTATAGTAAGGTAAGTCTTTATCTTCCCTATGGAAAAGTTCACCTCTTCCGACCACGAGAAAGGCGGTAGAAACTTCATCTCCATGTCCCAGACTGGGGCTTCCATTGTAGCTTCGTCAAGTTGAGTGTCTATGCTCCAGTTGAAGTTGTCCATGCTGGACTTCCACCCGTCCCTGAGGTGTATCTCTAGCGGGACTCCATACATTTCCTTAACTTTCTCCGCCATTACGTTTGTTATCCCCGGCTCAGCGCCCATACCAATAAGGGCCAATAATCCCTCCCTCTCGAAGTCTCCGTTAAGCTCTAGCTGCTTCCTAGTCATCCAGAAGAGCCCTCCAAGATCTATGTAATTTATCCCTGCCTTCAAGGAGGCCTTCATGGCCTCGAGGTTGAAATAGTACTGTGCAGAGTTGATCACGAAGTCGAACCCCTTCAGCTTCTCCGAAGTCGAGTTCACGTCCTTCAAGTCTACCTTCACGAAGTCCCCCACGCTGAACTCAGGCTTCACCAAATCCATTATGGTGACCGTTTTCCCTCTCTTCACCAGCTCAGTGGATATAACCCTTCCTATTAGCCCTGAACCTCCTAGCACTGCGACCTTCATGTAGATCACTCCGGAGGTATTTCCTTGAATATTAGCTGGGGTTCAATCCCTTTCTTCTTGGTCGAGAGATAGCTACCGACGTAAATCAAAGCCCCAGCTGTGTATATGGCTGCTAGCGACGCTATAGTGGGCGTGTTGATTGGCAGAAGTATCGGGTTACCCCAAGTTATAGCGAGGGCGTACATGAGGAAGCCGAAGGTAAGGATACCGAGCCAGGAGACTACAGGTACACCTAGGACTTTCCTCCTAATCGATGCCGGGACAGAACCCTCGTAGAGCGACCTCTTCAGGAAAGGCATCAAGGCTATTGATAGGGCGAATACTGCATAGCTGACCTCAAATATCACGGTCACGTCCACTATGGAGATGAAAGGTACGAAGGCGTACATGGCAACTCCGATCATTCCGAGGACTGCGACCAGTGCAGTGGAGTTGACCGGCACGTGCAGACGGGAGTTAACGTTTGCGAACCACTCAGGGAATATCCTATCGAAGGACCACGCGAACATGTACCTAGTCAACGCTATTATGAGGGGTGGGTTGCTGTAGAAATTTGGTAACCACAACGCAATGAACATGACAAAATACATTGCCACGTTGCCAGTCGAGATGAGGGCAAAGAAGGGCGTGAAGGTAGATATTGACGACAGAGAGCTATACACAGGATCGCTCACTCCGTTGCAAGATATGTATCCCCAGGAAGTTAGAAATCTCTCCCCGAATGCGTCCAAGTTGAGTTGGGTGAACAGGATGTAATACGCACCTATAAGTACTATCGCGATTATCACGGAGTACAAGACGTTCTTCTTGACGCTCTTCATCTCTCCAGACCAGGAAGCCGGAAGGTTGTACCACGTGTAGAAGTACCAGATCACAGGAATGCCAAGGAATGCTGAAAGGATAGGGTTCGGCACGAAGGAGAGACCGTTACTTTCAGCGTTAGTGATGACCTCTTTATATGCACCGTGTATCCCTGTGAAGGACGAGAGGGACGAGGCTAACTGAGCAGGATGAATCGTGGTTAGAAAAGCGAACATTATAAACGTTGTGATCAAGCTGAGTGCCCCGCTCAAGAGGATGAACTTCCAGAGAGCCTTGGTGTAGAAGCTTATAACTGTACTAATTGCAACTATCGCAATTCCTGTCATAACGCTTCCCACCGTGCCCGAGAAGAAGCTTCCAAGCGATAGGAGAGAGGAGCTTCCATAGTACATTCCTAGACCGGAGAAGAGGTAAGCGAACCATCTGGCGCCTAAGTAGCTGTAGAGCCCCAAGGAGAGGGCGAAGGCTATGAACAAACCGAAGTAGTTTATGAACCCCACAGCTGGATGGATAGCCCTGCTGTTGAAGACGTAGTCTCCGCCCGATCTAGGCATAGAGACGCCTGCAACGTAAAAAAGGAATGCCATGCTCAGGGTAGGAACTAAGGTGATAAGATACGAAACGGGCCAGTCTATACCAGGGGCTAACCACAACCACGAAATTATGAGTATTGGAACCCCTCCAGTGACCAAGCCGAAGGTAGCCATCATGGAAGACCACGGACTTACTTCCCTGACCAGACCTGAAGATTCCCTCAGGAATACACTTTTTTTCTTGTCTGTTTCTGCCATGTAAATCACTTTCACTCCTTTACCATGGTATAAAAATTTTAAAGGAATTAAGGTAAAAACTTTTCAAACTTTAAATGAAAAATGCGTTCCACTATGAACGTTTTTAGAGAAACAGGGAGTTAAATTGAGGAGTTACACCTCCTCAAGGGACTTTCGTGACTTCATCATTAGAGACCCTCCGTGATGGAGTAGCTTACGAGCGTGACTATATTTTGCTTCTTTCATTATTTTTCTAGCGTAACTTCTTAAATTTCACCATTTTTCTATACTTTATCTAGAGTTTTATCTTCTTTTTACCTCCTTTTCACTTTTTTCCTCACCTTTCCCCGATTACCTTAAAATATAGTCAAAAATATTCCCTTTGATTTTGATATATATTTAAAGCAAAAGCCATATAATAGAGGTAACCTTTCATTATATCAGGTGTTCAAATTGGTATGTCGAAAGTCCCAAAACCTCTTTTTTAAGTCATTCTATTTTATCAAAACTCAAGTTATACATCTTCTAGTGTTGAAAGCATAGGTGATGCATTTTGAAGAGCTATTCTGCAGCAACAGCTGGATCCTTGAATCTCTTCAAAGAGAATAAGAAGGTAATGCCTTACGGAGTGAGCAGTAACTACAGGTTCTTCGAGCCTTATCCGCTTTACATAAAGAAAGGTAAGGGATCAAGAGTGTGGGACGTGGACGGAAACGAGTACGTGGACTACAACTTGGGCTTCGGTGTCATGGAAGTAGGATACGGGAACGAGAAGATAGTGAGGGAAGTTTCCAAGGTTATCGAGGAAGGTACTATCCTCGGCTTCGAGTATTACAGGACCGGAGAGCTTGCAAGCGAGATCTCCAGGAGGTATGGAATTGACATGGTAAGGTTCTCCTCCACGGGGACTGAAGCAACGATGCACTCAATAAGGATAGCTAGGGCTTTCACGGGAAGGAAGAAGATAGTGAAGTTCGAAGGACACTACCACGGGAGCCATGACCAGTTGCTCGTCAACGTGAATCCACCAAATCCTAAAGGTAAGACAATGTCATCAATGGGCATACCAGAGGAGACCGTTGTGAACACGGTTGTAGTAGACTGGAACGACATAGATGAGGTGGAAAAGGTCATGGGCGAGGATGTAGCAGCAGTCATAATGGAACCAGTGGCTATGAACATGGGATTAGTCCCAACTAAGGAGGAGTTTCTAAGGGAAGTAGTGAGGATATCAAAGGAAGTCGGGGCGCTGGTCATCTTCGACGAGACGAAGACTGGAGGGAAGGCGTACTCTGGAGCATCAGGTGAGTTCGGAATAAAGCCTGACCTCATGATACTAGGGAAGTCAATAACAGGCGGATTTCCGCTCTCCGTGATAGGTGGCAGGAGGGAAGTCATGGAAGTGATAGGCCCGGGAAAGACCGCGCACGGAGGGACGTATAACGCTAACCCCGTGTCTGTAGTATCTTCCCTAGTTACCTTGAAGGAGATATTGACTGAGGATGCGTTCTATCACATGCGGAGATTGAACAGGATGCTGGTCAAGGGATACGAGGAGATAGGAGATGACGTCGGAATAGACATCTCAATATCATCGTGGGGCACGAGCGGAACCGTGTTCTTCTCAGAGGAGGTTCCAGAGAATTATAAGGAGTTCTTAACAACTGACGTGAAGAGGTGGTTCTCTTACTTCTTCGCATGTTTAGAGGAGGGAGTGATACCTATGGGAGGCTTCAACGAAGAGTGGACATTGTCGGTGAGCCACTCCGAAGATGACGTGAAGAAACACTTGGAAGCCGCGGAGGCGGGAATGAAGAAGGCAAAGGAAGGGGGAATGAACTTCTCCACTGACGAGTCATATTGATAGCCTGCAGGCTATAGGAATATCTAGAATGTCTAGA
>DAHF01000084.1:198-3511 GCA_002495845.1 Sulfolobus sp. UBA167 | reverse complement strand
TTCTTCTTCAGCAACTACCTTAACTTCCTCGCATTGGAGTTCTCAAGACTCGTAACAAACTTCTGTTCTGTGAACTGTGATGACCGCTTGTTTCTCTTTTTGATGTAGTGTCTAGATCTTTGGCGCTCAGCTCGCTCTACACACGATGCAATGAACTTATCTACCTAATGCTTAAAGACTCCCCTGTATATGCAGTTCACCCTTACAAGATTAACTTACCTTCGGGGCCATAGGCAAATTAAAGGTATTGTCTTATGAAGCCACAAAGGATCTTTGCTTTACGCTCTCCTCTCTATCTCCCTCTTAACCTCTGCCTCACCGTCCTTCACGTTTATCGTTGTTCTCACTAAGTCGCCCCCGAGGAAGTTTGGGTCCTTCCATTCACTTCCCTTTATCTCCATTGTATCATACACGATCAGCTTACCCTTAGAGTTCCTCACCTCCGTGACCGACCTAATCCTTCCCCTTGTAAACTCCTCCCCGTGATACCTCCTTCCAAGCATTATGGTCTCCTGCAAGAACAAGCTGTCAGACCTTGCCTTAATAGAGACCTCACACTCAGCTCCGTCATATAGAAGGAGAGGCTTCATCATCGCCATCATCCTTTCTCCCTCTAGGACATACCTGAGCTTAACGTGAGAGCCCTGCATGACTTTGGTGAACGATGCTTCTGTCAGCTTCAGGCTACCCAAAGCCTCTACAAGCGTCTCGTCCTCATGCGCCATGACCTCTGCGGGGTTCGCTATCACTACCCACCCGTCCCAGGAGACCAAGGCGTTCACTGTCCCGCTCCTGACCACCTTTATTTCACCCTCTCTTCCCTCAACTCTAAGGTAGTTCCTCACTTGTCATACGCCCAAGTCGTCTCTGATGATACGCAACATTTCCTCAAGCCCCTCTCCAGTCTTGAGACTCACCATGACGAATGGTTTTCCTCTCCTCACTTGGAGCGCCCCTTCTCTCATTTTCTGAAGGTCTGCCCCTACGTAGGGTGCGAGGTCTATCTTGTTGATCACCAAGAGGTCGCTCTCCATGATCCCAAGCCCGCCCTTCCTAGGGTACTTGTCCCCCGCAGCAGTATCGAGAACGTAAATTGTGTAGTCTGCCAAGGATGGACTAAAAGTGGACATGACGTTGTCCCCTCCGCTCTCTATCAGGATCACGTCGGGAGAGCTCTTTGACAGCCTCTGGAGCGCCCTCAAGTTAACTGAGGGGTCCTCCCTTATCGCCGTATGAGGACATCCCCCAGTGACTATACCTATCAAGTTTTCCCTTGGAATTACCCCGGAGTCTACCAAGTCCTTGTAGATCCTCTCAGCGTCGTAGTTCGACACCACATCGTTAGTTATTATGGCTACGTTGTGTTTGCCCGAGAGAGCCCTTGCTAGATATTCTATAAGAGTGGTCTTTCCCGATCCTACGGGCCCGAGAATCCCTATCTTCACCATGATATCACCTAGGAGTTGAACATCTTCGGCTCCCTCTTCTCATGGGAGACCGAGAGGACGTCGGTCACCGGGTTGCACGGGAAGAACTCGTCATATTCCCTGAACTCCATGAGGGAGGAAAGGAGGCGTTGACCCTCGTGAAAGTCTATTGCGCTCAGCTTAACGGCGGAGTAGACCATCTGGGAAAGCTCACTATACGCTACTCCCTCCATGCACGTCTTCAAGTCCACTCCCTGGCACCTGCAGGTCTCTCCCACGACGGCAGGGTAAGTCCCGGGGGTCTCGCCGTTTCTCACCGCGTCCAAGAATGGAGAGTTACACAAGTCTAGGTCAGCTAGAGCCCTGCCCATGGAGAGGGATGACTCCTTCATTTCCTTGGTTAACTTGGAGGCGAAGACGAGCTCGTCCGCCAGGAAGGGGTCTTTGAAAGCTATCTTGACTGCTACCACGTCGCCCCTAAGCACCACGTTGTGGTAAACTGAGGCTATGTACCCCTTTACGTCATACCCTGAGAGGAAAGCCTCCTCCACGGTAGATGAGAAGTTGAAGGAACCTATAGGAAGGGCTGAGTCGAAAAGCCTGAACTGTCTCATTCTTCCACCTTATTCACGTTAGGTATGAACTTTGCCTTTCCCTCAGAGAACTCTAGTCCCTCAAGGACGTTCCTGTAGTAGTCATCTGGGAACTTCTTCGGTATCATGACCTTATCTCCCACAACCATCACGTTCTGATGCAGGTTTCCCAACTTGTAACCAAGGACGAAGGAAGACCTAGGGTCTGACAGCGAGAAAACGAGGACTGGTTCCTCCTTCTGTATCAAGACTACCTTGTCTCCAGTATCGGTCAGGAAGACCTCACCGTCCTGAGGTGCCCTCCCCAAGTCGAGCACTACCTCTCCTTTCTCGCTGTTTAGTTTCCACCTCCTAGCCCTCTCGAAGACCTCCCTTTCTGCCTCCAAGGGAAATGCACCGTCAGGAGGGATTTTTCCTAGGCTCTTCACTACCTTCATGTCACGTCACTAGAAGAGGTGGTAAAGTTGCGAGAGTGGGAGCCTCTCTGCTGGTGGTACCTTCGGGACTGTGCCGTCAATCTTAACCGTGTAAGAGTCTGGGTCTACCTCTATCTTGGGCAAGGTTGAGTTCCTCACCATGTCCCTCTTCCCTATCTTCCTCGTGTTCTTCACGGGGAGTACAGCCTTTCTGAGCCCCAGCTTCTTCACATTTCCCACTCCTTCAGATGACGAGAACACGAAGGATGTGTTTGACATGGACCCAAACATAGGCTTGTACCACACCGGCTGAGCGTAAGCTACGGACGCGTTAGTCTCGCCCATCAAAGCCCATGCTATTGCACCTCCCTTTATCACCATGTAAGGCCTCACCGCGAAGAACCTTGGGTCCCACAGCACTATGTCTGCCACCTTTCCTGGCTCCAGCGAACCCACGTATGAGGAAATTCCATGGGTTATCGCCGGGTTTATAGTCACCTTTGCTAGGTACCTCAATACCCTGGAGTTGTCGTCCATGGAGTTCAGAGACAGTCCCTTCATCTTGTGGGCCAACTGGAACGTCCTTATNNCCGGTCTCACCGACCCTGCCCATGGCTTGGGAGTCAGAGCTCATCATGCTTATTCCCCCTAAATCGTGAAGGAAGTCCTCGGCTGCCATGGTCTCCTCCCTGATTCTGGACTCGGCGTAGGCTACGTCCTCAGGTATCTTTGGGTTGAGGTGATGTACGGCCATGAGCATCTCCAAGTGTTCCTCGTATGTGTGGACCGTGAATGGCTTGGTCGGGTTAGTTGATGAAGGCAGGACGTTGGGTTCCCCCACTATCCTTATTATATCAGGCGCGTGGCCTCCTCCTGC
>DAHF01000084.1:0-182 GCA_002495845.1 Sulfolobus sp. UBA167 | reverse complement strand
GCGGCCACGGTGTCTTCATAGTAACCGCTCTCGTTGGAGGTATCAGTGTGAATCGTGACTTGGACGTCGTAGTCATCAGCTGCTGATAACGTCTCATCTATCACCCTCGGCATTGCACCCCAGTCCTCGTGTATCTTGAACCCGAGAGCGCCAGACGAGATCTGCCTCTCGAGCTCAGGTCT
>DAHF01000090.1:2949-19099 GCA_002495845.1 Sulfolobus sp. UBA167 | reverse complement strand
TTTTACTAACCAGATTTTGGGTCTACCGTTTAGGGTGGGATAGTTCACTTTGGCTTGATGAGAATATTCTCTTTTATCTTGCGTATCAACGCTATAGCATGATCCCGTCTAATATTGAAACCTTCTCCTTGAGGTCTAGGATGATATTCTCCGTGAAGCTTCTCGGCGTTCACGAAGTCTATTATCATCGATGGGTCTTGAGTCTTATATGAAAGGTATTCGACGAAACTGTAATACGATGGATAGTCGCTGATCTCTAAGTTCTCTCTCAGAGCCACAAGCTTGAGAGCATAGGATAAGGATGACCAGTAATGTTCTCCTGCTTCGATCAAGTTTCCTTTTCCCTCCTCTTTATCTCCTTCTTTCAAGTGATAATCAATTAGGCTTAATAGTAAGTCCTCTGTTCCTGATGTTTTAGTAGTTATCAGAAGGTCTACAAGAAACTCTTCTTCATTTTTCCTTTGAGCTTCTGAGGCCTTCTTTATGAAATTATATATAATTTCACTCAAAACTATAACCTATCTTCTTTTTCATTCCATAGATAAAAAACGGTTTTCATAAAATGATGGAGAAGTGAGGAGCATCATCTTATCGAAGAGTTCGTGGGCTGAAGACTAACTTAAGGTAATAGCTCTTTTGAATATCTTCTTTAACCTGGGGAAAGTCTCCTTCCGTAGGGGATAGCTCCCAGGGTTTTTATACTAAATAGAAATAATATCTAGGTTAAGGATTAGCTGTGTCAATACCGAGCCCGGGAACTTACGCTGTAGAGAGTAAACCCTACGTAACCTCTCTGCACGGGACATCAAGGAAGGGTTCAGTTAGTTGAATGCCTTCTCAATCTTCATCACCATCTCGTTAGGGCGGGGTAGTTTACGCTATTGACGAAATAAATGTCATCTACTCCGAGAAAACGTCTTGGTTGTGCCTCAAGTTCAAGCTGAGGCAAGGATACCAGTTCAGGTTCGTTGCCGTAATGCCATGTTTCTCTACCGGAAGGCATCAAACCAGGAATCCCTATGGTAATGGTAAGGTAGCCTCCAGAGGTGCCTTCAGATCGACTTAGTCCTCAAACGTAGTACAATATAGGTTATATTTATCTATATAATATCTAAATATTTATATAGGAAAAATATAAAATTCTATTAAAGAAGTTTAACATATGTTTAATGGTATAAAGGGACTGATCAACGTTGCCGGAGAAATCCCTTGGGAGGTAGTTGTGGCTTATTATATACTGGCCCTCTACTGGTTTTCCTTATAGGTAAGAAGAGAGGTACGGTTAAGAGCTTCAACACTCTGGACTGGGTTTACATAGGAATAGGGGGAGCCCTCGGAACAGTATGGGAATTTTACATAGGGACATTTGTGGACAAATTGGTTCCTGCTGGTGCTGCAACCTACATAGATCTGGGTTTCTGGGGAAGAATGATCATTCTGATGATAATAGTGGGAATGGTAAGGAAGACAGGGGCAGGAATGGCGTCGTTGTTAGTCTTCACACTTCTCTCAGATCAATTTCATTACGGTTACGGAGGAGAGCCTCTGTACTTCTTTTATGAGGCGTTAACTTACGGTTTGTTCTTAGACCTATTGGTGTCGGTAACAGGAGGAAACCTCTTCGGGCTGGGCTCAAAACCTTCCAAGGCAGTGGCTGCTATCGAAGGAGGACTGATCTCCCTGCTTTGGGCTTTACCTGATCCCTTACTTTACGACGCGTTCTATAGACCTTTCATTTACGGTGCAGTAGTGGACTGGCAAGCAGTGATATTCAAGGTAGAGGCAGGCTTGGCCTTCATTTGGATAGCAGGCGTAATAGGGGGTCTAGTGGCACACAGGGTTGAGAAGATAGTTCAAGTCTAGTTTGGTTCAGATAGTTTTCTTGACCAAGGAAAGGATTGCACATTCCTCTATTTTCTTCTTCATTTCGTTCCCCATAACGCCTTCGTATTTAACTATCACATTATTCTTGCATTCCATTACGGTACCTCTTCCGTAAGGGCTCTTGAACAATATTTCAATTGTCTCAGACATTCCAGGAGTTATCTTAATCTTTCCTTTCAAGAGTATCTTTCCCTTTATTTCGAACTCTACCTCGAAGGGGCTAGTCTCCTTGATGTAAACCACCTTTCCCAAACACTCCGTGAACTTACCCAAGTCTATAATAGTATCGTCACCTCTTGGTTGCAGTTAAATTGCTTCTTTATGTATGGATTTAACTTGTCCTGCAATTGGTTAGCTATGCACTCAAGATACCTGACATCGCTTTCGTTTACTTTCCCTATCTCATAGTAAAATGAGAAAACCTTAGCCCTGAGAGGAGGTCTGTATCTACCTAGCTCTTCCCTGCACAAGTCCACTGCAACTACCTTATCAATAGTCTTCATGACCAAAACTACATCTCTCCATAGAGAGTAAGGGAAAGTTATTTCCTTAGTCCTGTGCCACTCTATCTGTACTTTAACTATCATTAGCCTAAACCCCCTTCATTTTTTGTTTATCATCAATTCAAGAGATTCCCTTCTCCAGCTTTCTTATGTAATAAATGACAAATATTGAAAGAATGTTCAACGCTATAACTAAAGGAGCCGTAATTTCTACCATTGGCTTGATAGCTAAGGCGTAAGCGCTCGAGGTAGCCCTAAAGTAGTTAAGGAATAGATAAGATGCTACTGCGGCTATACTTAAGAACGATGTTGCAACTGAGTACTTAAACAGCCTAGTTATCAATATCTCAGTCGCGATTATCATAGCTACGCTGAAGATTGAAGAAAATATGAGGAATGATGCTATAACAATGGGAGCACCGCTGTAGGGTATACTGACTTTACCAGCAGTATTATATGATTCGTTAATACTGAATGAGATTCCCTCGAATATGAGGATGCTCATTATTAGGCTTATGAAAGAGGAGGTTCCGAAAATCCATACCGATACGTTTCTCAGCTTCGTAAGAGTGGATTCTATATCACTCATAAATCAAACTTCCTTTTTATTCTATTTATTTTTTCCTATATAATTAAGCCTTTTTTCTTTCTAAAAAGAAAAATTAATTTTAATGAAAAATAGCACAGATAGAGTGTTATGATTTCATTATTTATGCCTTCTATAGTAGACAAAATATCTGTTTTATTCTTTTTCTCTATCTAATTTGATTCAATCAAATAAATACCAATAAATATGTTTATTGTTAGAGAAAATCCTTTCAAGCTGATTATTATAGCACATAAACTTTAATTTGTAGAAAAGATGATATAAACAGTTTTAATTACATTTTAGATACATTTAATTATAATAATCCTTTAGAGAGAAATATAATAATATTAACTCTATATTAGCTGAAATCTAACTTCATGAAAGTCTTGATTGTCCCGCTACAACATTTAGCCATGATTTCCTCGAACAGTTGCTTAACAGAGGAGATTGATGATTCTCCTATTTTTCCCTCAGCTTTTATATTATCCTTTTGAACGTATAGGACTGCGCTGATCTCGGGTGATATAATAACTACCTTGTACATATCGTCAGTCTTCCTCAGTTCTCCAATAGATGCAATCAAGTCGCACAAGTTTCCCTCAGATACTCTCAGTTGGACATATTCGTCTCCTTCCCCGCCGAAGAACCTGAAGTAAGGAATTAAATGTCCATTCATCAAGTGGTTCTCAAGATCATCTTCCTTCATACCTACGTAGTTCACTGCTTGAGGTGAGAAGTATTTTACGGTATTAATAATTCTTAGCTTTCCTTTCTCTGCAATGAAATTTATATTTATAGAAAAAGCGTTGTCGTCTGGGCCCATCTCATATGAGATCGAACTACGTGTTACCTTTCTTTGCATTTCTCCCGAAGAGGTCAATAGCCTTGAAAAAGGGTTGCCGAATTCAAACAGGACTCTGAAAACGTCAGAAGACGACGAAACTTTATCGAACGATTTGAACTCACCGTTCTCCTTTTCCATGAGTAGCTGGACGTGACCTAAGACGCTTGATACCAGGAAAGGGTCTGCGACTTTATGCAACGTGTGGTGAATTGAACTGCATTTCAGGTCTGTTTCAATCGTCATATATTTTGATTATAATTCATGTGGTATAAAAGGAGACAACGGATCATGATCTTACATTATTTTTATACAAATGAAAAATATTGTAAGCTCTTTTTATCGAAATAAAGCTATCTCCAAAAAATTTTTAAACTGAACAATATATTTAAAAACATGCACGCTGTAATTTTAGCAGGAGGCTTTGGTAAGAGGCTCAGGCCTCTCACGGATGACAAGCCCAAGCCCCTGATAGACGTTGCGGGTAAGCCGATAATTGAGTGGCAAATACTTCATTTTAAGAAGTATGGTATTTCTTCATTCATTTTCCTTACGGGCTACAAGTGGGACGTGTTAGCTGAGTGGGTAAGCAAAAACGAGAAAAGGTTGAAGATATCAGCTTATTTCTCTATAGAGGAAGAACCCCTCGGAACGGGTGGTGCACTAAAGAAGGTAAAGGAGATCCTGGGGGAACAGCATGAGTTTCTCGTCATGAACGGCGATGTAGTGACTAACTTAGATTTCTCGAAAATGGACGTAAAGGAAAGCGTTGCAACGATCGCTCTGGTACCATTGAAGAGTCCATATGGAATAGTGGAAACTAAAGACGGGTTGATAACTAGCTTCAGGGAAAAGCCAGTTTTGGAGGGCTACATGATAAATGCAGGAGTTTACATGATGTCTCCGAAGATATTCGAGTTGCTTCCTGACAAAGGTGATATAGAGAAGGTAACTTTTCCGAAGTTAGCTGAGGCTGGTCAACTGAAAGGTGCTAAATTTAAGGACGTCTATTGGAGGTCAATAGATACGTTAAAGGATATAGAGGAAGCCTCTAACGAATTGCCTCAGATAATTTCGTCATAATTACCTTCCTTTTAAGATTTTGAGTTGTTAATTAACTTAATTTCAGTTTTATTCCATTCAATGGAGAGGTCTATTTGATGATATTATATTGACGACTCATCTGCATAAGGCATGTTATTATATACACATAAACATACAATAATCCTAAATAATTTGATTTAAAAAAAGGAAGAATTTTATACAAAAACAAAATTTGTCTACCTAAGCATCTTCAAGTCCTCTTCTGTAACTCCATACCATTCCATCATTGCCCTTTCTGCACCTTTGTCCTTCAAGTCCTTGACAATTCTCTTGCTTACCTCCTCTATGATTTCGTTACAATCCTCAGGAAGATTCTCCTTGACTACGTCTAATACCGCTCTAACTAGCTTTAGATCGGTTTCCATATCTTCAAGAGCAATGAAGTACCTCCGAGCCTCGACCGAAACTAAGAAAACTTACATGATTTAGTTATTCTAAATAGATTCTTCCTTATATCTTCCATACAGATTTCTTCATCTTGATCACATATTTCAATCTTCTTATCACCCTCTAGCGCTCCGTTCTTCAGTAACTCCCTAGCTTTTTCCGCAGGAACCACTAAAACATTGCATTCTCCTTCATCAGTTGTGGAATATCCCTCCTCTGACAAGGAGTATTTTCGTTCATTAAAACATATTATCATAACTATAGACGATTTCTCATCAACATTCATTAACTTTTTCCTCTGTCTGACATCTATCTTAGTTTTTAACTGATTCATTATATTTTTGCGTTATCTAATTTATCTGCTAGCTCTTTCCTTGGAGGTTTTCCCCAGGAGTCTTCGTTGACCACTTCTGAGAGTTTCATCCTTTTTCCCCACCCAAAGATTTCAAGTTCAGGCCTATCTGGTATGTCTGCAGGGCCTAAGGTGAGATATGCCACCAGTTCTACGTGATCTGGGATCTCTAAGATTCTCTTAACGTCCTCCTTTCTGAAGAAGGACAGCCATCCCACCCCTATTCCTTCGCTTGTCGCGGCGAGCCACATATTCTCAACCGCTAAGACTGAGCTATATTGACATGTTTCTGGTATCGTCCTCCTCCCTAGGACGTGGGGACCAAACCTGGTCGGGTCGCACGTCACTGCTATGTTGATCGGTGTATCCAAGACTGCCTCTATTTTCACGTTGTCGAACGTCTTCTTCCTGTCTTCGGGAAGCTCTTCCCTGAACCTTTTCCTCTCTTCAAGAGCGAGTTCTTTTATCTTCCTTCTCTTCTCCTCGTCGCGAATAACGATGAAGTTCCACGGTTGGGAGAAACCTACAGAAGGAGCTAAGTGTCCCGCCATCAGTATTCTGGCTAGAACCTCGTCGCTTATTGTTCCGTTCTTGTAAAAGGACCTCACGTCCCTTCTTCTCTTGATAGCCTCGTATAGTTCCATCATAAGGATAGCTTATCCAAGCTTAAAAAATCGAACTATGAATCATATCGCAAGTTTTTCTTACGTAAGGAACATTTATATTTCCTTCAAAGAAACTATAGGTGATGTCAGGTCAGACTTTAACTGAAAAGATACTGTCTCGAGCTTCCGGAAAGCCCGTGACTCAGGGCGACGTGATAGAGGCTTCCACTGACATCGTTGCCTTCCATGATCTAACGGGATATCATGTCATAGAAGTGATGGAAAAAGCAGGGATGGTAAAGGTCTTTGACCAAGGTAAGATAGTAGTAGCATTCGATCACTTAGCTCCACCTCCAGACATAAGGAGCGCGGAGATACAAGGAAATATAAGGAAGTTCGTTAGGGACGTGAAGATACCTAACTTTCACGATATAAATGTAGGCATACTCCACGAGCTCTTGGTCGAGAAATACGCCCAGCCTGGACAAGTTATAGTTGCCGCGGATAGCCACACTACCACGTCAGGCGCTTTAGGAGCTTTCGCTCAGGGTATGGGAGCTAGCGACATAGCCGCAGCAGCGATCACGGGAAAAACGTGGCTTGTAGTTCCTTCATCATTTAAGGTAACGCTAGAGGGAAAGCCCGCTAAATGGATAAGTGGTAAAGACGTCGCTCTGGATCTACTTGGAAACTTCAAGGCTGAGTATTTTAATGGAAAGTCAATAGAGGTAGAGGTTAAGGATCCCTCTTCCTTCCCAATGGACTACAGGGCTACAACGTCTAACATGGGTATAGAGATGAACGCTGATGCTCTCATGTTCATTCCGGACTCCGAGACTGTGAGATATGTAAAACAGATGAGGGGTTATGAACCTAAGTTGGTGACTCCAGACAATGATGCTAAGTATGAGGATAGTTACACTATAGAGCTTGATAAGATGGAACCTTTAGTTGCAGCACCTTATAGCGTAGATAACGTAAAGACTGTAAGCGAAGTCCAAGGGATTCCAGTAGATCAAGTTTACATAGGCTCGTGTACTAACGGAAGGATAAGCGATTTCGAAGTTGCTGCAAAGATAATGAAAGGGAAGAAGGTTAAGAGCAGATGCATAGCGATACCAGCTTCATATGAAATGTTTAAGGAGGCATTGGAGAGAGGATATATAAACACACTTTTTGAAGCTGGATGCATAGTGACTTACGGAACTTGTGGACCTTGTTTGGGTGGTCACTTCGGGGTTGCAGGACCTGGAGAAGTGATAGTCTCGACTAGCTCAAGGAACTTCCGCGGAAGGATGGGTAGCAACGAGTCAAAGACCTACCTCTCAGGCCCTGCTGTAGCTGCAGCCACAGCCTTAGAAGGAAAGATATCCTCCCCTGGTGATGTGATGTGATAGTGGAAGGACAAGCGATGAAATTTGGCGACAAAATAGATACCGATATCATAATACCTGCTAGGTATCTAAAGTACACAGACCCTAAATATTTGGCAGAACATGCGATGGAACCGTTGGACCCAGAGTTCCACAAGAAAGCTTCAAAGGGAGTGATACTGGTTGCCGGTAAGGTGTTCGGAATGGGGTCTTCCAGGGAACAGGCCGCAGTGGCACTCAAGGCCGCAGGAGTTAAGGCTATAGTAGCTGAGTCATTTGCCAGGATATTCTATAGGAACGCTATCAATAACGGACTTCCTGTAATTGCTGTACCAGACGTGACTAAAGAAATAAATGAAGGAGATGTGGTTGCAGTTAACGTCGAAACGGGCGAAGTCAAGGTTAATGGAAAGGTACTGAAGGGTAAAGGCATAACGGGGATGGCATTAGAGATATTGAATACGGGGAGCCTAATAGATTATCTTAAGAGAGTTTCACTGAAATCTACGAATTGAACTGAAAGTTTTCTTTTTAGCCTTTTCTCTTAGAATAAGTCGTTTTCACTACCTTTAACTCGTTCTTCGTTAAATATCTCTACGTTCGCGTGCTGTGGTATGTAAAACTGAACTCTTTTATGAAAGTTTCGGATCCAGAATGTAACTGAGTCGAGAAAATTAAGGATAAATGCAGATTTCCTTGTCTTTAAGTATGGGAAGGATTATATTCGTTATGGTCTCTCTCCTTTTTTCACTTTTCGATTACAATATAGGCATTAGTGTAACTCGTCAGGTCTATGGCGAAGAAGTTTCAATTCTGCTTACTTATTTTCCCTTAAACGTAGTATATTTCTTTACTGTATTTTTTGTTGAGCTAATTATGATAAGAGAATATCAAGCATTTTTTGCAAAAATATTATCTATTTTATATAAAAGATCACATTCTCTATTCTATGAAAATACAAAAAAGAGATGAGTACCCTATGAATTTCATTATTTTTGGATAGAAAAAGTAAAGTATACTTTCCTAGTTTTAGTCGCTATGATTTTGAAATTTTATGAGCTCTCTTATGAAAGCATTTTATCACAGAATATTTCATATTAATTTTATTTATCAGATTCATATCCCGTAATGCTTTCCTTTCTGCATAATGAAAGTCTTAGCCTCAGAATTTATCTTAATGATGTTCTTCTTTGACTCGACTGAGAGTAGCCTAGATACGTTTTCAGGGGTAAACTTGGTCAATGCTAACCTCAAGTACAGAAGATAAAACAAGAAAGGTATGAAAACTAAACCCAGCACCCATGTCATTGACGTTAATCCATATGCTAGGACTATGGGTAGAAGAGACAAGAATGAGATGTAATATAATAAGTTTAGTTCTCTCGCCCTTCTGAACCTAATCTCTTCCCCGTTGATCTCCACTATGTAATAACCATCATCTGAAAAAGCTATAGCTTTCCTTTGCACATCACTATCTTCTACCCAATCTTTAATTAATTTATCTTCACATTGACCATTCTTTTTCTTAAACATTACTAGTAATTCTTAGAGGTTTGACTTTATCTTATATAACGTTTTTTATCTTAAATAAGTATTATTTATAGTTTGTCTCAAACGCAGTAAGAAGATAGAATATTTTCATATAAAATAATTTTACAGTCTTGTCAGGGAGTGATCTGCGTGTGCCTTTGGTCATTGGAAATAGTTTGAGAATCTAGATCTTTAGACTTCTAGACGGATAACAGAAACGAAGATCCGTAGCATATCTAGCGAATTCCGAAAAGGCTTTTTTATTATATGTTCTCCAAAAGACTTCAATGATAAAGGAATCCATTTTCCTCTTCCTAGCGGTAGGCAGTGCCATGTCATATGTCTTGTCGGGGACTGTAAACCACGACTATGTGGTCGTTAACATAGACTCCTCTTGGGATGGTAGAAACGTTATCTTAAGCGGAAATTATACTGTAACGGATGAAATAATAAACACTACAAGCCACTTTAAGCTGAAACCTTTGAACTATTCTTCATACTATACAATGTGGTGTTCAGAATTCAGCGGGGATCTGTTTTCATATCCCAGCATTGAGTTTACAGAATATCAGGGATTTCCAGCACTCGAGATTACTAATGGGAGCAACTTAGCATACTTTGACCTGCAGTACATGATACCATTACAAGGCAAATTGCTCTATAATCCAGCTGGACAGAATGGAACTCCGCTAAACGAGTCGTTCCAACTCAAGGAACTTCCATCCATCATTCAGGATGGCTATCATGGTTCTTACAGTGAATATAAAGGTGATCTGTTTCAAGGGTCTTCAAAGTTCGGAAATTTCATCGGAGCCTCTCCTAAAGCTGAATTTAACGTAGGTGAAAAGAGAATCGGCAATCAGAGTTACCTTGATATGAGCGTTGCAGACAAGGGATTCGCAGTGTTGATTCTTAATACTACTTCAAACGTGGATCTGAGCGAGATATCTGAAGTCGAAATTAACGGTACTCCTTATTACATCGCAGTTACAGGGGACTCAGTAAGTTACGTTGGTAACCACTCTACGAGCTTTCCGTTCCAAGCTTTCTACCTTCCAAATTCGGGATTGCTACTTATTGATTATCCTTACTCTGGAAATATGACGGTTGTCTTTTTCTCTCATGTTCATGAAGTGAGCGTGTCAGTCTCTTCTAAGCAAGTAGGGAACTCAGAATTTCAGTTGTTATATTTTATTGTTATACCTATAATAATAATCGGAGTTCTTCTATTCGTTTTGTTGCGCAAGAGGAGAGGAATGAGGTCTTCTTAAGGTCCTACCAGTTCAGGTATTTCGTAAGGTGTCTTTGCTATCTTCACATCAGCCTTCTTGAATGCCTCTACCTTGCTTTGAAACGTTCCCATTCCCATGTAAACCACCGCCCCGGCATGGCCCATTCTCTTCTCCTTAGGTGCTGTCATTCCAGCCATGTAAGCTACCACTTTCTTCTTTATGTCCCCTCTGGCTATTGCAGAGGCGAGTCTCTCCTCCATGGTTCCCCCTATTTCGCCTATGATAACTATGGTATCCGTCCTCGGGTCTGCATCCATTTCCTTAGCCATGTCTAGCATGCTACTACCGATTATTGGGTCCCCTCCTATTCCTACTACGATTGACTGTCCCATGTCTTTGAGCACCTCAGCTACCTCATACGTTAGGGTCCCTGATCTGGATATTATGCCCACCTTACCTTTCCTGAAGGCCCTACTCGGCATTATCCCTATCATGGTTTCATCTGGCACGATAAGCCCTGGGCAGTTAGGCCCTATCACGGTAGATCCCCTGGACCTAGCATATCTCACTGCCTTCAATGCCTCAACTACGGGTATGTGTTCCGTAATGGTCACGATTAACTTGACGTTAGAATCTGCAGCTTCTATCATGGCTTCAGCAGCGTTGGATGCCGGGACGAAGATTATTGAGGCGTCTATCTCGTGTTCTTTGACCGCCTCTTCCACGGTGTCATAAACCGGTATTCCATCAACTTGTGTGCCTCCTTTCCCTGGTGAAGTGCCTGCCACTATTTTCGTGCCGTATGTCTTCATGAGTCTTGTGTGGAACGAACCTTCTCTACCGGTTATTCCTTGTACAAGAACCCTGGTATTCTTGTTCACGAGCGTAGAGCATCACCTATCATTTGTGGGACGTAATCGTAAACCTTCACTCCATTTTCCTCTAGGATTTTTTTCCCCTGTTCTTCGTTTGTGCCAGAGAGCCTGATATAAACTGGCTTGTTTACCTCTTTTAAGGCGTCTACCACGCCCAATGCCACCTCGTCGCATCTGGTTATTCCACCATATATGTTAGCGATCACCTTCTTTACCTTGGGGTTACTCAACACTTTCAGCATCGACTCCTTAACGTGGTTTCTGTCAGCTCCTCCGCCGACATCGAGGAAGTCTGCTGGTGATCCGCCTGCGATCTTTACCATATCCATGGTAGCCATGGTGAGCCCTGCCCCGTTCCCTACTATACCTATATCACCGTCTAATTCCACATAAGCTGATGGTCTTTCAACGTGTATTCCTAATGACTTCAATGTTTCTCCTATCCTGATGAGCGAATTGTCCTCTATGATGACCTTGGAGTCTAACGCTATCAGACTTCCGTCTTTCACAGCTAGAGGATTAATCTCTGCTAGCTCCGCGCCGTAGTTTAGGACGAGCTCGTATAGTCCACGCATGACGACCAATACCTCCTCTGGATTAGCCTTCATGAGCTTTGACACCTCCAAAGCATCGAAGGATCTCACTCCCCTCTCCATTGGTATCACTCTGGTCCTTATGTCTCCTTCTTCCTCCACGTTTATACCTCCCTTCCCTATCGCTAACATGGGCTCTTGGGAGTCCCTGTCTATCATACATGAAAGGTAGAACTCATATTCGTGGGGGACGTACTCTTCGACCAAGAACTTCTCTATTCCATCTTTGCGCATTTGCTCCATAACTTCAAGAGGGTTCTCGGTTACCTTGACTAGCCCCCTCTTTCCCCTTCCTCCCTCGAGGATCTGCGCCTTGACAACTACCTTTCCTTGTGGAAAGTTCTTCGACGGTGGAACCAAAAAAGAGCTTGGAGTCTTTATTCCCACTTTCCTGAAGAGAATCTTTCCCTCATACTCGTAAAGCTTCATTATTATTGTTTAGTTTACAAATCATTTTAAGTATACACTTTCCGCACTCTGGTTCCTTGAAGCATGAAGACCTCCCAACCGTGACGAGACCGGAATGGAATAGCTTGTATTTGAATAAGTCTCTTTCCAGGTTAGATTCCACTATCTCTTTTACTCTCCTCTTTGGTATTTTAATTGATGTAACCCTGCTCAATACTCTGCTACCGTACTCAGAGGGAGGAAACTGTGCCTCGTTCCCGACGAAGAGCAAAAGGGAGTAGTAAGTCTCGTCACCTATTCCCTCCAAGTTCCTGAGCCCGTACTTCACGAAGTCCTTCATCGTGCTATATGACGTTGCCTCAACGGCTAAAGCCTTAAGTCTCTTAGCTTTGGTCTTGCTGAAGTTTACCTTCCTTATGAGGGAAAGGATTTCCTCCTCGTCGAGTGAAGCTAGATTCCTCATATCAGTGTAGCCCATTCTCTTCATGTTTTCTATCACCTCGGATACGGTCTCCCATCTGGTCATCTGGACTAGGATGGATGAGATCACTATCTCCTCAGAGCTTTCTAGTCCTCCCCACCACCTTGGTGACTCAGGTTCCGAGACGATCCAGCCTTTCTCTACTATCAGCTGTCTATTCTCAAGGAAGATGGAGAACATTCTTTCAATGTAATATGAAATCGATGAGCTTTCTCGTCCCTGACTCATAATGTTTAGGTTCTACGGGATTGGATAAAGCTTTGGTAAGCTCTCCCCCTTTCCAAGTTGAGGGATCGTCCAGGAAGGTCGCACCCAGAATCTTGGCGTATAGCCTAGTGTCTTCTTTCGTAGCTGCCTTAGTCCAGTCAGAGTTGTAAACTATCACTGTGGGTTTCCTGTACATTACGACGGACTCCATAGCTGTCTTACCTTGGTGGGTCACCACCAAGGACGCGTTCGCTATGAACCTTTCCATGTCTGGGTCAAAAGAGAATACCTTAGACGCGGTGACGGTAGAAGGATCAACTCGACCTGTCTGGACCACGAAGTCGAAACCTTTAGTCTTTGAGACCTCGTTAAAGAGACGAGGAAAACCCATAGTTCCTGCAGTCACTAGAACGTATCCTGAATCTTTTGGGGAATACTTGGGCTTCTCTACAATAGGTCCTGTCACGTAAGAGTTGTGGTAAAGATGCCTCTGTTCTTCCCAGTGGACGAAGACCCTCTCCGAGAACTTCGACAGGATAGACACTGCCTTTCCCCTAGTCACTATCCTGTCCTGGCTCTCTATCGCGAAGATCTTTGATCCTTTCAGTTTAGTCCCCAGCGCAACGAAGAGGGAATGGTTGCTACCAGTAGCTATTACAACATCATACTTTCCCAAAGACAAGCTTTCTCTAAAGGATTTAGCAGAGTTTCTCAAAAGGGCGCCGATTCCGTCCTTAGGTTCCCTAGCTTTAGTTATCTCGAAGACATTTGACGCATACTCGCTCAAAACTTCCGCTGACCATCTGTCCCCTTTAGGAATCGCAAAGTCTACCTTGAAGGGAAGATATTGAGCTACAGCGCGCGCGTATCCGGTATGCCCCCCTCCGCTCGCTATTACTAAAACCTTCAACGAGTATTTTTTTAACTTCTACATAAAATGCGTTATGGGTATGTCAAACAACAGTTACAGACCTCTCTGGCTTAAGGGAGGATTACTTTACGCTAAGGCATTGAAGGAATCAGGTTATAGCCCAGTGGAAGTAGGTCTGGGAGAAAGGGACTTTTACGTTGACGTAGAGAGCGAGACGTCAATAACCATGAGTGAAGCGGAAAAGTTAATAGAAAAGGTGAGGCCTGAAGGCAACGTAGACGTTAGAGTCAACGCTGAGGTATCTCCCTCAACTGAGGTTCCCTCACATTTCAAGATTTTGAACATCTCTGTTCATCATCCTGATCCTAACAGACAACTGGTTAGAATAAGGGGTGTTGCCTTCTCCTCGGAGGAACAGCTGAAGGACTACCTTTCTTGGCTGGAGAAGGTATCCGAGATCGACCATAGGATACTTGGAGAGAAGTTAGATCTCTTCAGCTTCCATGAGGAGTCAGGTCCGGGTCTAGTGCTTTATCATCCCAAGGGGCAGATCATTAGGAACGAACTGATGAACTTCATGAGGGAGGTCAACTCCTCGATGGGTTACAACGAGGTATACACTACTCACGTTTACAGATCGGAGCTATGGAAGATAAGTGGGCACTACGATCTATACAAGGATAAAATGTTGATATTTAACCACGAAGACGACGAACTCGGAATAAAGCCAATGAACTGCCCTGCACACATCCTCATTTACAAGAGCAAGTCCAGAAGTTACAAAGAACTTCCGATAAAGTTCTCCGAGTTTGGGCATGTGTACAGGTGGGAGAACAAGGGTGAACTTTACGGTCTTTTGAGGGTCAGAGGATTCGTCCAAGACGACGGACACGTCTTCCTAATGGAAGACCAGTTAGAGCAAGAGGTTAAGCTACTCGTTTCTAAGACGTTAGATGTTCTGTCCATGTTCGGCTTCAGCAAGGATAACGTTAAGATCTACTTGAGCACGCGCCCTGACGAGAGCATAGGAACGGACGAACAGTGGGAGAAGGCTACCTCCTCTCTGGAAAATGCGCTAAAATCGTTGAAGCAGCCTTACGAGGTGAAGGAAAAAGACGGGGCCTTCTATGGGCCTAAGCTCGATTTCGAGATAAAGGACAGCTTAGGTAGGTCTTGGCAACTATCAACTATACAAGTGGACTTCAACTTGCCCGAGAGGTTCAAGCTGGAGTACGTCGACCGTGACGGAGAGAAGAGAAGGCCAGTTATGGTACATAGAGCAATCTTCGGCTCCATAGACCGTTTCCTCGCAATCCTCCTCGAGAACTTCAGAGGGAAGATGCCGACTTGGCTCTCTCCAGTGCAGGTCAGGGTGATACCTATAATCTCTGAAATTCAGGACTATGCCATGAAGGTGATGCAGGAGTTCTTGAAGCAGGGAATAAGGGTTGACCTTGACGACTCCTCGGAGACGCTCTCGAAGAGGATAAAGGGCTCTTACGACGAAGGAGTTCCTTACATTGTCATAGTGGGGAAGAGGGAAGCGTCAGAGTCCAAGGTTACCTTGAGAGGAAGGAACAACGTTGAGATCAGGGGAATCCCCTTGGAATCTGCAGTAAGTGAGATAAAGGGCGAGATATCTAGGAGGGATGTGAATCAAACTGCTCTGGAGAGACTAAGATCATGATTTATGGAGTGTACAAAAGCCCATTCGGCGACATAACCGTAGCTAAAGACGATAAAGGCATTTCTATGTTGGACTTCTGTGACTGTTACGAACCAACTGCCCTAGATAACGATAGCTTTACTGATTTCTTTCAAAAGCTGGACCTATACTTCGAAGGCAAGAGGGTAGACCTCAGGGAACGTGTAAGCATCAGGGGGAATCACTTCAGGCTATCTGTATTTAAGGAAGTTATGAGGATACCATGGGGAGAAGTCAGGACCTATAAGCAGATAGCCGACATGATGTCGACTTCACCTAGGGCTGTAGGCTCATCTTTGTCTAAAAATAACATACTCTTGGTGATCCCTTGCCATAGGGTAGTTTCAGAGAAAGGTATAGGAGGATATTCTAGAGGCGTCGAACTCAAGAGGAAGCTTCTCGAACTAGAAGGAGTCAGGATTTAGCTCTCTGAACTCAGAGCTTTTCAAATCCCTTTCCTGTCGCTATCCTGATGGGATAAAAGGAGAGATATGCTTCACTAAGCCTTGAATCTTTCTAAAAAAGAAGAAGAGGATTGCAAAAAAGGATGATGAATTTATCTTAACGAGGGTTAGAGCGAAAGTTCCCTTCAGGATACCCCTAAAAGTGT
>DAHF01000090.1:1738-2932 GCA_002495845.1 Sulfolobus sp. UBA167 | reverse complement strand
TCGCTTTCGTGCTTACGCTGATGATCAAACTCCATCTACTTGCGGATGGGGCCTTTCACCCTTTTAATCCCCAATAAAATGAAACAAAGGTTCTCTCAATCCTTACTATCTGAGGAAACTTATCTTGGATCTTGCATCTTCAGGGAAGATTTCCTTTGGAAGGTAAGCTGTAACTATCCAATTGGGCACGTCAACAACTTGACTAACTTTCATGTCAACTGCAACGCTGGCTAGCATATAGGCCTCCACAGGGGTCATAAAGGATGAGAGTATGGATATGATCCCCTTAATCGATTTCTTAGCAGCCTCCCACAGATTTGGATCTATTCCAGGATATGCCAGATATTCCCTGAAAGCACTATCGTTCACCGAGTTTGTCTCAAATATTGGCTGAGATATTCCAGCATTCTTATGAAGGCTTACCTTGATTGTAACTTCCATCGGAGCCTCAATTGCCGTTCCACATACTTCACCATCACCTTGGGCCACATGGGTATCTCCAAGGGACAGGAGGGCCCCCTTAACGAAGACAGGTAAGAAGAGCTTAGCTCCCTTGGTTAAGTGTTTCACGTCCATATTTCCTCCATTTTCTCTCGGAGGAATAGTGCTAAATCTTCCACGCGTTGCAAGGCCAGTACCTATAACCCCTGGAAATGGTCTTGACGGGATTCGAATTTCCAAGTCACCGAACTTTGCAGTTGCTTCGTTTTCAACTTTCCAAATCTTCAAAGCTGGACCTGAAAGATCAATCGGAGTTGTGTAGGGTTCATTTGCTAAGAAACCAAAGCCAGGGAGTACGCCAGTCCAGCCCCATCCCTTTGTCTGAAAGTTAAGAAACTCGATTTCAAGGGCGTCCCCAGGTTCAGCTCCCACAATCTCTATTGGGCCCGTGAGGGGATGAATTATAGAGAAGTCTAACTTAAGCAGATCGGAGGCTGTGGATGATGGGACAACTTGACCATCGGAAGCCTCTCGGGAATCGATTGTTATTGTTTCTCCTGGCTTAACTGAAATTACCGGCTTTAGAGAACTATCCCACTTATTATGGATAGTATTTGCGTGGATTGCGTACATGAACTATTATTGCTTAGCCACGAAATAAGGTTTTATCTTTAAGGTTAAGGGGACGGAAGACCCCTACCGTAAGGGAAGACATACTCACTATAAAAACATTTTTAACTTGACTGTTTAGTT
>DAHF01000090.1:0-1700 GCA_002495845.1 Sulfolobus sp. UBA167 | reverse complement strand
TGTTAAATTCTACAATTTTGGCTTATTAGAGCTCTTCCGTTTAGAGAGAGGAAGTTCACACTTGTGAATAAAGAACAAACTTTTTACGTCCTTATCTGTTCATTAGGCTATTATGTTTTAAGTCATGGTTCAGGACAATTTAATTCCATTTTAAATGTCCTTCCTTAAGATCTAGTTTTATGTTATACCATCTCTTCTTTCTCATACACATGTTTGGCCTCATAGGGTGGGGTGGGCTCACTACCGGGGCGTATTACATGATGGCAATTGAAGGTGAAGCAACGGAAATGATGTTGAAGGCATATAGGAAGCTTGTAATACTTGAGATCATCTCGCTTTTTGCACTAGCTTTCTCTGGGGTATACATGTGGATTAGGCTTGGTATGCCAAGTTGGGCATACCCAGCGTTCGCGCTGGCTCCAGTTCTTGCCATAGGAGAATGGTATCATTATAAGGTATCGCATTCTCCAGAATTCCTTAAGAAGATGAGGTTTGTCTCAATTTTCTATACTATAATTGCTATATTTTTAATATATGACATGGTATTTAAGCCTTGATCTTAACAGTATGCGTTGCTTATCAGCGAGAATGAAAACCTTAGATATACCCATATCTAGTTACCTAGATGAAAGTACAAGCATACCTCTTTTAAGTTAACAGAACTTAGTACTTCTAGATTTGATCCATGTCCGTGTAGTCATCGTTGTATTCATCTTGTTCTGAGTCTGCCTCTCTCTCTGTCTTTCTGGGCGAAGAAGTTGAAGGCTTCCTGTCCTTACTCATTTTGTGGAAATCTTCTGCGAGGGTTTCAAGAGCATATCCTAACCTCTGATAAAGCAATGAAGCCTCAGCTATAGTCAGTTGGAAGCCTACTCTATTTCCTCCGTCGTCTACCATCAATACAAGCCTACCTTCGTCAATGTACCCTTTTGTGTTAGTAGCAGGCCTCACAAGAAGAAGCTCTATCGACTTCGGTGGTTTACCATCCCTAGAGAAGTGAGGTATTCTGACTATTCTCTCCATGTTAGATTTTTCCATTTGATAAAATCTATTTCGTCCATTATAACTGTTGCTTTGTTATCTGTAGAAATACCCATAACGTGATTTTTAAAGGTATTTTATATAGATAATTTTATAGAGTACGGAATTTTTACAAAAGAATTAAAGCCTCGCCCCTTCTAGGGGAGAAAGCCGGTTAGCGCCAAGCTGGTATATCTTCCTTTTGCTGGGCACCCTCTGAATGAGGTTATCTTGTCCTCTGCACACGTAGCGCTCCGCCTCAATCCTTCTGTAAATTTATCTGATAAATAATCTAAATAATTTTTTTAATATATAAACAAAAGTTAATTTTTGGTTAAAATTTTTCTTCTATGTCAAAAGAAAATAGGTCACTTCAGATCGGTAGGTCTGAGCGTTATAGTTCCGCTGTCTTCATCGTAATGTAGAGAGAACTTAGTCCCGAACTTCTCCACCATCGATTTAGGTATGTAAAGATTGAGTGGTAAAGTATAGTACTCATATTCGTAGACCTTCCCTCTCACAGTCTTTTTACCGACTAATCTCTTAGCTTCTACTTCTCTCTCTTTCATAAGATAGAGATTTCATTCTCTCTTTTTAAAACTTTTCCACAAACCTCTTAAAAAATGGGTAGCAACTTTAAGGATTAGTCAGCAACTTTAAACTTCTTATTTAATTTATAG
>DAHF01000001.1:14139-15020 GCA_002495845.1 Sulfolobus sp. UBA167 | reverse complement strand
AAGCCATTCATGTATTCCCTCTACTCTGTTGACGGATCCCTTCCACCCAAGGAGGAGGAGCTAGGATGGCTTTCAGGTTACATGGATTCACGTCCGGTCAGGGTTGGAAACGACTCGCCCTCCCTGATACAGCTCGACTTGGAGGGAACGTTCCTCCACGCCTTCTACAAGTACTACGAAGCTACGGGAGACGAGAACTACGTGAGGTCGCACGCTGACGTCATAGAGTACATCGCTGACTGGATCTCAGATAACTGGAAAGGAGAAGACGTCGGCATGTGGGAGGAGAGAGGTAACAGCTCGCAGAACATACACTCCAAGGTCATGGCTTGGGTCGCCCTAGAGAGGGCGGGTAAGTTAATGAAGGCTATAGACAGGGAAAACCCATGGAAGGAAGCCAGGAAGGAGATAAAGGACTGGGTGATGGACAACGGGATAGTCGACGGCAAGTTCGTGAAGGTAGCCGGGAAGGGAGAGGTGGACTCCTCGCTCTTGACTTTGCCACTCTACGGCTTCGTTGACGTAAACGATGAGGTATTCCAAGCCACCTTGAAGGAGATAGAGACTAAGCTGAACTATAAGGGATTGCTGAAGAGGTATGAGAGGGACTTCCTTGGGGATTGCGTCTTACCTACTACCATATCTTCCCTCTGGCTGGCTAGGGTTTACGTCAGGATGGGGAAGCTTGAGGACGCCAAGGCGATAGTGAAGGCTATCCTAGACGTGGGGAAAGGTTTCTATCTAGTGGGTGAGAGGATAGACCTGGACAGAATGGAGTTCACTGGAAACTACCCACACGCGTTCTCACAGGCTAACCTCCTCATGGCAATAGAGGAAATAGCTGAGGCTGAGAGCAAAAGGAAAGAGGAAAAAGAAGAGGG
>DAHF01000001.1:2689-14107 GCA_002495845.1 Sulfolobus sp. UBA167 | reverse complement strand
CATGTGTTAGCTAAAGGAAAACGAAGAGAAAGAGAGTAGAGAAGCGAAAATGGGAAGTGAGGTAAGATATGACCGCAGGTTGACCTTTGCGCTTAGGCTGAACGAATGGAAAAAGGCAAGGAAAAGACTTTTCTTGATCGAAAAAAACGTCGCGCTTTTGGCTTGCAAGTAGCTTGAGGAAGGTTCTTTTTAACAACATCTCTCTTTCTAACAGCGAACTAGCGTGGAAGACTAAACGAAAGATCATCTTAACCTCTAGGTCTAGCACTTTCCCGAGATGAGGAGCAATGAAGAGGGAAAGGAAGGAGAGAGGGGACAGCTTCGCGACCTTAACCCGTTAAGAGGTATCTCCACGACTCAGGTAAGCTAGAGGAGCTCTGCCAAAGCAATGGAGTTGTGAGAAAAGGAATTCGAGTATGGCATCATGAGACGAAGAATNNAGTATGGCTTCGTGAGACGAAGAATAACTTAGGGGTGCGACACGGTGACTGAGAACTTTAACTGGGGGGAAAGTCCCCTTCTTGAGGTAGCCCCTAGAAATGGAACTTCAAGGGTCACGAGTACAGCTTCGGAAGAACAGAGTTGACCTCGGTAGTCCTGACGTTCCAGTCAATGACATGACAAGAGGTGTGACATTGCAACATCTAAAATGTAGTAATTATATACATATACACACATACACGTACATATTTATATTTATATCAAAAAAAAACAAAAACTTTCATATGCACGTACACGCACTCATTCATGCCTGCATTGTGTGTTTAGATGTTCTTCATATTTACACGCCTCGTAGCGAACGAAATCCTCTTGGTACTTAGATAGGCAAACCTATTCTCCATTCACAGACTCATAGTCCATAGAGTTAAAAAAAGACATCACCGCTCTGTCTTTACCTCTACCCCGTCAAGGTGCGAGTGAAACCTCTTCCACCTAGAAGTATTCCTTCAAGCTCTCACCCTGAAGACGCTGAGATCCAAGTTAGGCGCATTGAGCTTCCGTGGTTCCCCTTGTTCAACTTTTCGGTCATCAAGATCATCAGCTTGCCTTACACAACACGTCTCGAGAAACGTCTAGTGACAACCAGCAGTGAGATGCCCCATACCCAGTTCTCACGCTCAGGGAAATCTCGTTTCATGTAGCTCACAAGACTGGACGCAGAGACAACTTCTCGCAGGACTCACAGCTTGTTTCCTTTCAATTCATTAAAGGCTTCCTGCAGTTCCCAAGGAGACTCCACAAGCCTATAGTATCCACCATAGGCCCACATAGTTCAACACGGGAAGTATCTCTTCATCTCTGCACCTGGAAACTCGCCTCTTTCCTTTGNNGGTGTCTGCGAAATTCTTCAAGGAATCAAACCATTCCTTCCTCCTTCTAGCCCTCCATGTCACTATCACTGGTCTGTAGCTATCCTCTATCATCTTCGCAGATTCCCTCACGTCCTCCCCTCTCGGACCGGGCTCGTAGGTGGACATAATAACATTCCTCCATTGACCTTCCTCTAACGTAACTTCCCTGGGGAAGATAAGGTAAACCGGTCCTCTGGGTTCGCTGGTGGCCAAGTGGATAGATCTAGCCAGAGCTCCGGTATTTGCTCAGTTCTCCTCACCTCGAAGTCCCACTTCACTATCTGTCTTACAAGACCTCCTTGGTCCGCTATCTCTTGTGCCCACTGAGATTCTGAACGATCTGCTTGCAGGATGACCTTCCTCGGTGTAGGGAGACCCTCCTGCAATCACAAGTAGTGGTCGTCTAGCATAAAACGCGTTAGCAATTATCCCCACCGCGTTAGCGGTTCCTGGGGTAGTATGGACTGCAACGACTCCAAGCTTTTCGGCCATGGAATAACCCATTGCAGCAGAAGTGGCAGTGATCTCATGAGGGACAACTATGAAATCTGGAGCGTCCTCCTTGTTTCTCACCTTCTCCTCTATGAATGCTGGGTAATCTATCCCCGACACTATGAACATCCTGTCAACTCCCATTTCCTTGAGTCCCCTGAGAACTACTCCAGCTCCTAACATTTCCACCGCCCACTACTCAAGAATTTCACCTCTAATTTATATTTTATTGTACAACTTTATAAAGTAAGCTAAAGAAATCAACCTAGTTGTTTTATATTAAGTAATTTTAAAGTCTGTCACATTAGAAGACGTAATTTCCTTAATCTTATTTATTATTAATAATAAATTGACATGAAAAGAAGAAAAGGATGAAATTAGGTATGGGTTATGTAAATACAGGTAACGAATGTATTGACTCTATATCATTTATTGTTCTTTCTGTATCTTTTCCATGCATAAGCTTTTTGATCCTCATTATATTTATATGACATTATATATATTAAATAACTTGAAAGATATATCATATCATTAATATATGTTGTGTCATCATCATTTTCTTTTAGTGACATCATCATGTATCTCCTGGATATGATATTTTCCTCTAAACTTGAAATCTTTCATAGTATGTTAGACAGTGGTATGGCGAAAGCCCAGCTATAACTGTTATCCAAGAATACGGTGTTTCCTACCACTACTGCGTTAACGATTCCGAACCTTCCTCCAACGTAATAATTCTTGATTAGCATTCCGTTAGTTGCATTATACACATTTACGTAACCTCCTGCTGGTTCTATCACATATCCGTTCACAACTACAGGGTTAGCTCTTCCTCCTCCAGCTCCCTGCGGTGGTCCTTGTACATTAGGTATTTGCGCTTCCCAAACTATTTTCCCATTACTTTCGTTAAGGGCAAAGAGAGAGTTTGTTACTGGAGATCCAACGTAAACAACTCCGTCAACTATGGTTGGAACACCACCTTTGAACGCAGGAGGTACATATCCTCTTCCTATCTGTTCTATCCAGAGTAGATGTCCGTTAGTCACGTTTAACGCGAACACTCCGAAGCCTATAGTCTTGTTCTCTTTTACGAAGTTAACTATAGTGCTCTGGACGAGGATTCCGTTGCTTTGATCAACTGCCGGAGACACATCTCCCATTCCCGTGTTGAAAGGAGTGTATCCAGATGGCAGGGAGAAGTTCCATACTAAGTGTCCGTTGTTCACGTTTACTGCGACCATCTCTCCGAACGGTGCCTTGGCCAAGGTGAACCCCATTACTGCAATAGCAGTTCCGTTGGGGAAAATGTAATAGTTTGTAGAACTCATTGAGTCGAAGGCTGATGCCCCCACATAAGTTCTCCAAACTACCTTCCCAGAACTTAAATTCAATGCGACGATATGTCCAGAACCATCGCCATATACTACAAGACCGTCAACCACTGCTGGCGTTGGCATCACGTTGCCACTGTCGAAGTGTACCCAAATGAGGGATCCGGTGGTTCCGTTGAACGCGTAAACTGCACCGTAACTGTATCCCCTAATTACATTAGCTAAGTTTCCTGTTAAAACTGCGAAAATCCCGTGGGAAGCTGAGAACCCAGCGTCTCCAACCGAGGATATGACGAGTGGCCCCTTAGAAGTACCAACCACTAATGGATTACTCATCACCGAGTTAGCAGTGGTAGCCATCCATACCAAGTGGCCATTGTATGCATTGATGGCGTATAGTGTGTTGGAGTCTGCGGGAACATATACTATTCCCCCGTAGTAGGAGACACCTACTGCGTCACCTACCATTTGCGTTAATGTTACTGCAGAGGACTTATTTCCTAACACTTGATAAGCTGGGAATGGTGCATTTAAGGGGAGAGCATTCATCTGTTGGAAAGACCAAGACTCCGCTGGGAAGGACGTGTTTAAGTAGCTTTCATGGTTCTGCGTAAATGCGTATACGTCCCAATCATGTGACGAGGTTGCGTTAGGCGCGTTAAAAGGATAATATGTCACTGTGCTCCAAACGGGCAACAGACAACTACCGTAGTTGTGGAAGGTATATTGATACCAAGTGGAGGTGGAGTTCCTATACGTTATGAACGTAACGTTTTCGGTCATTCCAGTGGGTGAAGTCATTACCTCGTTTTTAGATGAAGAGATTGTGCCTATAATCGAAGGTGAGGTTACGTTCTGCGGGACTGTCTTAGTGACCGTCGTGGTAGAGATTGACGTAGAGATTGACGTTTTAGTTATTGTACTCACCGGTGCGGGAGAGTGGAGAAGAAAACCTATTCCTGTACCTACTACAAGTCCTACTACAAGCAAGACTACGGCCAATGCCGTTGAGCTATTTTTCATAGGTATCTAAGTCATCTATCTCTTAATAGATTTAAAATTTAACTTGTATAGTTTATTTTCTTATAATTAACAGAATTAATCATAAACTAAGGAAGTGAAATTAACGTAATATTTAAAAGTAAAAGGAAACGGTGTAGAAAGATCGAAGAAAGCTCGTTATGAACCGAATATATGATAGGAACAGCAGAAGGTAGAAAGAGTAAATCAATGAAATTTACAAATATTAATTTAGGGGAATAAGAACTATTATCTAGAGAAAAGATAGTACTTGAAACGGTTTTATGATGGTCATAATCAACGTGCATTTAAGTGGGATGAGGACTATTTTGAGATTAAAAATTCCATGAATAGGAACACATGCAGATTTCTTTTAGAAACTTATTATAAGTAAATTTATATTTATCTAAATAAATTTATATTAATATATGATCTTCATGCTCTTTATTCCAATTTTTCTGACGTCTACTTGATCCTTCGTGTTATGGAAAGTGTTCAATGAGGCTCTATAAAGGTTGACCCACAACTTTATATATATCCTTCTATAAGTTTTACTATGATAAAAGATTTTCCAAAATTTGACTGTTTAATAACAGGAGAAAAAGAAGGTTATGATTCTGAAGTAGAGGTTTATTTTGCCAAGGAATTGCAAATAGCGTCTATATTTTCAATTTTACAAAATTATGATACAGAATGGAAGGAAAATTATTCAAAAATAATAGAAATTTTGGATAAAATGGATGACTATATAGTGAATGGTAAAGACTTACCAGATTATACTCTAATCAAAGACCTTGATAAAGGTGATATTACGTACTCTTATTCACAGCTCCAATCAATTCAATTTTCTGAGAAAAAAATTAGCGTATCTTTGTTATACTATGTAGCAGGTTTGATACAAGAAAATCTATATTGGTATTCTATATTAGCTAAAAAGGATAAATATTCAAAAAATTTTAATCCGGACGCATTTGAGATACTACATACATTGATGAGCGTTGTAAGAAAAAGAGCTTATAGTATATCTCAAGGAAATTAGATATTTTCCTATAAATCCTTTATTTTCCATTTTTCTTAATATCGGCCATAAGAAGATAGAGATCCATATTTTATGATATTTTATAAAAGATTCAGAGTATTATTTTTTTAACTCTCATATCCTCTAGTTTAGTTTCTACATATATTTATCGTTATTCAACTCATCATTCTATTTCATATTTTCAACCTTAATCCTCTTTATCATTATCACATAAAATGTTAGGATGCCTATTATTGTATGAAAACTATTCCAGAGTCAGGATTAAGTACATAGATATGACTTCCAGCAGCTACCCATAGTAGTCTACCAATGATATAGTGGAGCACCTCTAGGACCTCTATGCAATGTTAGAGGAATTCCTAAATCTGGCAATCCAATCTCCTATACATTTTATATAAAATTAAAAATATTGATAGTTTTACTTTCCCAGCTTTCAATATTTCATGTTAAAGCTAGCGAACGTAAATTCTGGTCATAAAAGACTTTAGCTAACCAGAACGAAAGGAAATTTACCTACATTCTACGACATTTCTCTAGAACGAGTTCCTAAATTCTATCATAATAACTTTTAATATAAATAAAAAACTATACTATGTATGAAAGGATTCAATACGAGAGCAATCCATGTTGGAGAAATAGTTGACAAGAGGTTTGGAAATGTTGTAACACCAATTTTTCAGGATTCTACATTTATCCACCCTAACGACGATCCTAACGCATATTTAGATTCTAACAGCGGAGAACCTTTCCTTTATACTAGAGTTGGTAATCCTACAGTAAACTCTCTAGAAATGAAGTATGCTTCACTCGAGGACGCAAAGTTCGGTATCTCCTTTTCCTCAGGTATGGCGACGATCTCTACTACGCTTTTAAGTTTAATTAAAAAGGGTAGTAGAATACTGTCTATAAATCAACTATACGGACAAACTTACAGATTATTTTTAGATTTAATAAAAAAGCATGGTATAGAAGTAGATTTTGTGTCAGTTAATGAAATAAACTCGTTAGATATTAATAAAAGATATGATATGATGTACGTGGAATCAGTAACTAATCCTACTCTCCAGGTTATAGATCTTATAGAATTGGGTAAATATTGTAAGGAGAGAGACATTAACTTGATAGTTGATGCAACCTTTGCATCTCCGTTCAATCAAAGACCTTTGGAGTATGGGGCTGACGTTTCACTTCATAGCGGGACTAAATATATTTCCGGTCATAGTGATGTAGTAATCGGTCTTTTATCTACTAATGATGAAGAAATTCGAGATAAAGTTTTCAATGGAAGAAAAGTTTACGGAGGATCTCCAGATCCACTAAGTGCCTATTTGGCGTTGAGGGGTTTGAAAACATTAGGTCTACGTATGGAGAGGCACAACAAAAACGCCATGGAGTTAGCAAAGTTCCTCTCCGATAGCGAAAAGGTTAGAAAAGTCTACTACCCTGGTTTACCTGACTTCGAGTATCATGAAATTGCGAAGAAAGTGTTGAAGGGTTACGGTGGGATGGTTTCCTTTGAACCAAAAGGTGGATTTGAATGTGCAAAGAAGATAATGAAATCGTTAACTCTTGCTGTACCTGCACCTAGTTTAGGAGGTGTAGAGACGTTGGTTACATTACCTAGAGAAACTAGTCACGCCTCTCTATCTAGCGAAGAATTAAGGAGAATGGGGATACCAGAAGGTCTAATAAGGGTTAGCGTAGGTATAGAGGACATAGAAGACCTAATAGAGGACTTCAAGCAAGCTATAAGTTGTTGAGCTGAAAACGAAAAGCCTATTAGAAAGTTATATCATTGAATCATTGAAAATGGCGTTTAGTATTTAGTTCTCATTTCTTGAAACTATATCATCTCCTAAGAGAAGAGATGAAAGTGAAAAAGATAAGTTTGGACATAACGGAAAGCGAAGGGGGAAAGAAGAATTAAATCATATTCTCGCTGTCTAAATAAGTAGAATGATTGAGGGATCAAGTATTGCTTTCGCGTTCTTTTCTCCTCTATTCTTCCAGCGTGCCAAGCACATCAATCGCTTCCTCATCGCTCCAGAAGTACTTGTTAACACCTTCAAGGGAATATATAAAAAACATGATAGTTGTTAACTATCTTCTTAACATCAGTTCATTCAAGGTTCGTTCCTGCTATGTATTTTTTCAGGAAGATAAATGGTAATTTCAACGGAATTGTATTATTCTCAGCCATCTTATGTTCAAGAGGCTTTTTTCATCTTCTGACAAAAGAGATCCCCCCTCCGAAAGGGTGGAGTAGTTCACTCTCTATTTAACTAATGAGAGCACATTTTTCAGGCAAGACCAGCATAAACTTATGGATGATTTTTGTTTGTAGTTTTTTTAAAAAATATTTATTTAATTTCATGTATATATACAAGCAATTGCTACTTTTCGTCGATTAGAAACTCATTTTAATGTATCAATAATTTAATTCATTCATGAAATTTCTGATTAGCATAGTGGGTAAACCTTCTGGATATAGGAATGTCAAATATGTCTATAAAGGTGTCGAGAAGGAATCCAAGTTCTCCTCCTCATTGGTCAAGGAAATGGAGAAGCCTGACGTTAATGTGTTAATAGGACAGTTTACCCACAGAATTTCTTCTCGTTTCTCTTTTTCTGTGATTTTGTTAAAATGGAGAAAAGCTCTTTCTCCTTCTTCTTTGCACTTTTATCTAAGTCTAGCTTTTTAATAGGAGTCACGTCTTCGCGTCTCAATTAGCGGTCGGCTTTCACTATTTATGTGAAAAGTCTCAACGTAAACTACCCATTCCATTGATGGCCGTGTCATTAGGTTAAATAGAAGGGGAAAAATCACTTATATAAAAGATATCAAACAAATAATGATAAAAAAAGAGAGAAAAAAGAAAAGAAAGTATTTTCCATATTAAAATCGATGAATTGGATTTTCTGTTATATTATGTATATTTTTGTAGTTTTACCACCAATGACCATGATGGTGATGGTGTCCGCATCCATGGTATCCATATCCTTGATAAGCTTCATATCCCTGGTATGGTAGGTTTCTTCCCATTTCACTGATCTCTACGTAATCTTCTCCGTCCCTTTCGAACCTTCTTACTAATCCGTTCATCATTAACTGACTTAACACGAAATCGAACGCTTCTCCGTACAATGGAACGTTAGCCTTTAATTGAGATACTTTAACTGGGCCATTTTTTAGGCTATTTAATATCTGGTATCCTCCTTCTTGTACTAGTCTTCCATACATTTTATCACTGATTATCTTTCGATTTCTCAATTATTAAACCTTTTCCTATTCATAGTAATAGATATAATCCAAAAACTTAATAAAAAAATTAAATAATATAAAGGAATAGTTGATAAACTAAACTAATTTTTATTAGCTGAATGAAATTCTCCTCGAGTTTACGCTGAAGCGAGACTCATAGTCTTGTTGTAGAGCTTCACGACTTGATCTGCTTTCTTTAAGGCAAGGTCGTACTCCCCTTTCTGAAGGAGGATAGAGTTATTCAGCATGCACGGTATAGTTTTGTGCTTCGGTAACTTAGCCTCCTCAATTTCCTTATTGCCTTGCTTGTATTTATTGTGATGAATGAGACGACTATATTTTAATTAACAAGCGGTTAGAAGCTTTACTCTTTTCAAATAAAATATCTAAAATCCCATTCTTTATGGGTATTGATAGAATTTTAAGCTTTTTATCTTATGTATATTAGTTTTAGCTTAGATATTTTGTATATTAACAGAATTTTTCAGATATTATCCAAATTGTTGGGATTAAATTCTAGATTGCATACTAATAAAAGAAGTTACGCGTCACCCTAGATAAAAATCGAAGATCTACATAAAACAGGAAGTGACTTCCTTGACATTTGGTGGAGAATAGAGTAACCTCACATACGCTGACTTCCTCCCCGCCCTAANNTATTTTTCAGAATCTGATATTACCTAACCAAAATTATTTTTTGTAATATGATTTTGGGTCTACCGTGAAGGGCGAGGCTTTCATTCTTTTGTAAAAAAGTTGTAGGAAGGCAAAGCTTAAGCTGATGGATTCACAATCTCCTTATGTCTAAGTGTAGAGCTCTCGACGTTCATAAGGGAGTTTAGGATGCCCACTTCAATGTTATCCAGAGAAGGTATAGTAAGAATTTTTTATTAATAGCTTTAATAAATAACTAAGTTATAGTTAATATGAAAACTGGCACGAAATAACTTATGTAAATCTATATAGATTTTATGAAATCTTCTAAAGAAATAGTGTTCATCTTTCCTATTAGGTCCTTATCGTTGGACACTAAAATAAGTCCTAAAGATATATCGGCATAAGGGTAGAACGCTTCGTAATAAGTTAAACCTCTTTCCACTGCAGTTTTCATCACTTCTTCAAGAGGAGGCTCTTCTATTACATTAAATTTTCTCAAAAATTTATGAAAAAACATCGCAAGGGCTATAGGGTCTTTAACCTTTTTACGTAGGTAATAGGGATTTCATATACATGCGCTTTATGTCACTATTCTAAATGACTCATGTTAAGAGGGATCTAACTTTATCTTATCGTATTTTTGTTTGTCCTAATTGTGGTTGGACTGTAGACTGTGATATAATGCTTCACTTAACATCCTGAGGAGGGGTTGGAACGACAGTGCCCGTGGAACTGATACCTCTACCCTTGATGGGCAAGCCTCAACCGTGAAGCAGGAAGCCCCGTGAAGGCGTGGTAGTTCACTGAACAACTTCTCTTATGTTGTGTAGTAGTTCAGCTGTGAGTTCAAGTACAATATTCATTTGAAATAATGTGAAGAGATGCACCAACCATGCACAAACGAAAAGTTTATGTTTATGGGTTGTTAGATGGGTAAAATGGATAACGAATTTATAATAACAATAGATGATAGAGGCAGGATTACTATACCTAAAGAAGTGAGAGGCTTAATTAGAAGCAAGAAATTCAAGTTGAAGATAGATGGTTCTAAAATTATTTTGGATCCCATGGTGGTAGATATTAATAAATATTATGGCATATTTAGGAAAGATTTAGGAGATATAGATATAGATAATGTGCTGAAGGATGAGTTAGCTGAGGTACTATTGAATGATAAATAAGGGAAAATATTTCGACATAAATATTTTGTATATTATCTAACTGGCGATAAAGTATATGGTGAAAGCGCAAAGAAGTGGCTTAGCGTTACAGGAGATAAGTACACTTCCGTTATAACTCCTTTTTTGCTAATTATAGTGTTAAGTAAAATACTTCAAAAATCAATAAGAGACGACAGTTTCGTCAGACTAGTGATTACGGCCCTTGAGTCTTTAGGGATAGAATATTTAGATCTCCCTGATTGGAGTAAAATTATTGAAAATGTTAAAAAATACAATATAGATGTCGAAGATTCTATTCATGTTACAACAGCATTAGAGAACAAATTAGAGATTATATCAAATGATAAAGAATTGAAGAAGAAAGTTAATGCAGAATTTTAATAAATACTATTTCTAATAAGATTATATTAAAAATATAAAGAAATATTCTGATATATTCATCTTATTCAGTAGATTATAGCGAGGTAATATTAAGTTGTTAATAATGTCGTTACTTCGTGAACTACTCCCTCACGGACGGAGTCTTCCTGCTTCATGACTTCACTTCAAGAGGGGTAGAGGGCGGAGCTCCACAAGCTCTGAGGATGGCTCCTACCACCGATCTACCATTCTGCTCCAGTCTTTCTGGTAGCCACGAGGGGCCTTCGGGTGGGGCAGAAACGTACTCTCCGACCCTTTAACCGAGGCGTCTCTGTGAAGCTGACCTCTTCTATGACTGTCATTGATGTACTGGCTACGAATCGATATTTAAATAGAAAGGGCGTTATCAGTCCCCGCCTCAGAGAGGCGAGTTTTCCCCCTTGAACCCCCATTCTTATAAGGATCTAAAATAAGGTGCAAAGAGCATTAGAAACAAGTCAAGGTTTGAATTGCAGAAAGTTATAGATGGGAAGTATAAGATAGAAGCGGAGAAGAGAATCTTGAAATAATACCTTTTTGTCTAAAAATCTCTAAGGACGTTATTTAATTGAATATTTATTTAAGGTATTTCATCAACAAAAGTCACGTTTAGTTCCACCTTAAATGGCTCAATCTCTTTCTCCCTCCTAAATAAAACTGATAAACCAGATATCTTAGCTGTTGC
>DAHF01000001.1:1191-2649 GCA_002495845.1 Sulfolobus sp. UBA167 | reverse complement strand
CTCTTATACTGGAAAATGGGAATATTGTAAAATATCCTGATGATTTGAGCATATTTTCAATCTCTTCAGCTCTCTTTTCGTTACTTTTCCTACAAACTACATACTTTATCTCTTCAACGTTTAATTCATTTATTATTACTTCGTCCAGCTTATCTTCTATGTGCTTTTCTACTTTTTTGCCTGCATCACTTCCTGATAGCATGTCAATAATTACTCCAGAATCAAATACCATACTTCTCTTTTTCGTGTTCAATTTCCTTCATCCTCTCTTCCTCAAGTTCCTCTACAGAAAGGTTAGGCAAGCTTCCTACTAAACTTCTTAAAATCTCTGGGTTTTTCCTTCTATAAAGAGAAAGTAAGAACTCTATTAAGTCGTTAAAGTCTACTTTCTCCCCTCTCTCTATCTGCAGTTCGCCCATGATCTTAATCAACTCCCTTTTTACTTCCTTTGATATCCTTATTGTTTCTGACATCACTTTGTTACTTTGTTACAAAGTATATAAGGTTTTTACTAATTCATCTACGTTGTAAGTCGCTTCAGAATTATACAAAAATTTTAGGCAATTATAAAGTATTACCTATGGGAAAGAAGTACACTAGGGATTGGAGTGCGACGAGGACGTGTTAACTAGATATAACATGATGTTCTCCCTCCTTCTACGTCTTCAACCACTGGTGGGACTTGCTCCAAGAGAGGACGGGTACGCGAGGACCAAGCATAAGGCATCGAGGGAATTCAACGACTTCCTAGCGTTCCTCTACTCGTTCTTACCATACAGAGCAATAGAAGGAGTGCTGAGTGCGCTCGCATAAATGAGGTAGTCTAGACGAGTATCGACTACTCAGATGGAGGGTGAGGGACATGAAGGTGAACTTCCCTGAAGCTGATGACGAACTCGAGTTGATAGCTGACGGTACAGACATAGGCATGACGACAGGAGGATAGTACGTCATGGCGAAGTGGGGTAAGAAGAGCGACTCCCACTTCCTCAAGCTAGAGGTCGTGATCGAGAAGGACGAGTTCAAAGTAGTAAGCGCTGAGGTGACCACCAACGAGGTGAAGTCAGCCAACGCAGTGAAGGAACTCCAACACTAGGGTAAACACGTGACGAATTCACGGCGACAAGCATACAACGTTAACGAGGTCTACAGATGGGAGTGGACGTAAATCCCTCCCAGGAGTAACTCCTCCCGTAGAGGTCTCACGACGTGCTGTCCATGAGTTAAGGACGTAGATATCACAGCTAGAGAACGGGACATGGATCTAGGTGTCCCGTTGGGTCTCTCTTCTCCGTGAAATCTTCGGGAACCCATGAGAACGAAGTCCTTCCCCTGTCAGGCTAAGGAGGCTATACTCAGTCAAGCTATACCCTCGGGTGACCCATAACGCCAACTCAGTAGAGGATAGAGCCTGAAATCAGAACCTAACCAAGGCAAGCAGAAATATTTATTGATTAC
>DAHF01000001.1:0-1142 GCA_002495845.1 Sulfolobus sp. UBA167 | reverse complement strand
CATTAAACCTTGGAAACTCATCAAGGAAGACCTTACTCCGTGACAGTCCTAGCCACCCTACCAATACGTAATTGTATCCCTAAACAATTAACCGAAGATCCTAACTTTTTAATATCATTCTACGATTATCCCATAATGACTGAGTTCATATTTAGGGAGGAAAAGTCATCCAGTGATGGCTAGATTGAGGTCATGAAGCTCCTCCCTTACCCTTAAGAAGTCAGTGTCCTTAGTAACAATTGTTAAACCCCTATTCATTGCTTGCGCCGAGAGTACACATCAAAAGACCCCACATTCTTTCCCTTATCCTTGAGCCTTTTATAAATCCTTGACCCTTTTAGAATCCCTCTTGCTTATATTTAGAACTTTAAATGCAGATAGAAAGTCCATAACCTTCCTCTCCTCGATCCTTCCGATTAACACTTCAAAGACACTAATGGAGCTAATATAAAACTTCTCTGACTTATCAATGATTTCTTTGATTAAGGGAGACTCTCAGTTACCCTCCATCATAGTAGTCGAAAAATGGGTCAATGTCGCATTAATCTTACACAGTAAGAGGGATACTATATTCCACGTATATAGCAAACCCGTTATAAGTCACCTCCAGATACACCATGTGTAGCGTGCTCGTAGTGATTTTCGTAGGTTAACTTCATCCTCACATCACCAGCTTGAAATAGAGCAAAAACGAAGAACTTCCTTTCCCGTAGTTAAGAATACCTTCATTCATGATAGGAATCTCCGGTCTCAGGGTAAGCTCGATTCATCTCAGAGACAATCATTGTCTCATCCTCCACATTGGTTGAGAGTTACGGCTCTATCTCAAGTAGGCTTTTCGCAAAACCTCGATTCTTTAAACAAGCTGTTACTTTTCATCCACTTTGCTTCCATTCTACACCAAGTCACCTCCTTATTACCTTTTTTTGTTGACGTTTTTCTTGGAGAAGGAAACGAGTATTTTAAGCGGTAATTAATCAACCAGTATACTTGTAGGTTTACCAGTACACTTCATCTCCACTGGATGAAGATCAGTCGCAGTTTCAAGTAATTGTTCAAAAATTATTCCTATAAAATCTTCACTCACATGATATAGCCCGCGAGCAGAAAGTTTCAGGGGTATGCTCCATGATCGTAATACG
>DAHF01000005.1:9920-11047 GCA_002495845.1 Sulfolobus sp. UBA167 | reverse complement strand
CCTCCTTGGGTGGAAGGGATCCGTCAACAGAGTAAAGGGAATACATGAACGGCTTGGAGACGAAGGAGACCATCCTCGAGAGGAACTCTATTATCCTCCTCGCCTCTTGGGCGTAGCCAGACAAAGTCAAAGCCTCAGCTACTGTTGAGGAGTCCCTGACCCATGCGTAACGTGCGTCCCAGTTCCTGGACCCGCCGATGACCTCGGGGAGGGAAGTCGTAGGTGCCCCTACCACGGCACCGGTGGGATTGTACATGAGACCGAGGAGGATTCCAACTGAGTTCTCATATGCTTCCAGAAGTTGGTCGCTGGAGTAGTCTACCACGCCCATGTCTGCTACCTTACCCTTGTTCCTCGCCCTCTTTATCTCGTCCCTCCAGTATTCCACCGTCCTCTCGAAGCCCCTCTCAACGTCGAAGCTTACGTTCTTGCCGAATATGCCAAACCTCTCGTCGCTGAAGTAACCCAGGTAAACGTAGCCGTCACCCTCCACTTCCCAGACGTTCTCCTGGTTAGATACCTTGTCGAAGAGGAAGTGCGCCTCAAGGAACTCGTGGCCGTCGCTGAAGATCTTGAAGACCTTGTCTGAGACCCTCTCAACCTTAGCGGGAATCCTTCCATAGTTGAAAGAAGGGGAGAGCACTATCCTGCTCTTCCTCCCGTGTATCTTCCTGACCATCGCGTGGTCGCCGTAAAGGAGAAGGTCAGTGACCTCGGTCTTGTCCTTCAGGACTGTCTTCACCACGTTAGGGACAACGTATTCCTGGGATTCCACCTCACCTTCCACGAGAAAGTGGCCCCCTTTATCTTCGTCCAAAATTGAGGAGAAGAGTGAAGGCGAGTCGTACTTAGGAAATGAAAGCCACACTACGTCAGTGCCCCTGAGAAGGGCACCAGTGAACTCGTTATTTATACAAGGTAAAGGCTTCACATATATTCCCACGAAGATTAGATAATAAATCTGTAGACAAGGAAAAGGTGGTTTAAGGTAGGATTCTCTATCCTTGATCTAGTTAATTTTAAACTGATGTTGCTCTTTTTTTTCATTTTTCTATTCCTCTCTCCTTTTTCCCCTTTTTTTTCATTTTCGCGTTTTTATGCATTTCTTCCCGTGACGATAACAAGAA
>DAHF01000005.1:7949-9897 GCA_002495845.1 Sulfolobus sp. UBA167 | reverse complement strand
GAAAAAATCAAGAGAGCTACGAGCAAGACAAACAGAACCACTTCCTGCGGTTACTCCATCTGAGATTAATGTGAGTGTGTGTATATAATGCTAGCAGTGATCATAAAATATATTGCGCGTATCCTCAAGTGAGTATATCACATATTGTATTTTTTTCTTCTTATTATTATTTTTTCCCTCTCTCTCCTTCCCTTCCTCCTCCCCTTCTTTTTACCTTTTTATCATTTTTTCTCTCTCTTTCCTTCCCCTTCCCTTTCCCTCAGACTATAGCTCTCGTCTAGACATCAGGAAAACGACAACGACCTAAATTCCAGCTAAAAAACGTAATAATGCTAAACTTATCAAAGGACTTGTGATCCCTAAGCTCACTGTCGGACCTTCCTACGGCATTTGCGCTGGGGGCTGTCCAAAGCTTGTGTCTCTCTTCTTCCTGAAACGTGATATGATAGCTGCTATTCCACCGACTATGGATATTATAAGTCCGACGAACAAAATTAAAACTCCGACGCCCGCCATGGTCACCAACGTTAAGTTGACCGGGAACGCTACGTACTTCACGTTGACGGGCACTGTGTTGTTGTTGGTTAAGTAAAAATTAGTAGGTTCGCTCTTGCTGATGAGGGCAGCTTCGTATATCCCAGCTGCGTAAGTCTGAGTCACATTCTTAATCTGCAGTGGTGCAGTTGAGTTATACAACAAAAGCTCATAGCTGTTGGCGGGAACCGTGATCTGCTCGGCCTCCCCCGCCTTCAAGGTAGTGTAAGGCTCGCTCTTGAGCTTGTCCAGGGATGAGGATACTGCGTTGCTGACGGAATTTGCACCGTAAATAGACAAGGCTATCCCTATGATAAGGATTACCAGACCCACTATTGCTACGATAGTCCATTTGTTCATAACATGAAATAACGCGTCTTACTATAAAATGTCTTTCGTATGTCCTGATAGAAGAATTCTTCTAATAAGGTAATAAAAACAATAGATAGTTAGATAAACATGACGGTGATGAAGAAAGAAATGATAGAGATACACATATTCGTGCATATATACACATATTTACGTACAAATATAAATAACTAAAAATTTTTTAAAAAAATGAAATTAAAATTAAAATTGGGAAAAAATGATATGTCTTTCTTAGGTATCCGCTCACTATCTTTTCCTCATGAGCTGGACGTGCTGGCTTTTCATCCTCACATCTTCATTCTACCTTCCTTTTTTCATCCATATAGTTCTTTTTCGCGCTATCCAAGTTCATCCTTACGAACCGCACAGTGTTCAATGCAGAGAACAAGTAGAGGGCGACCACCGCGATGTTGAGGGCTATCACGAACCATGAGAAGATGGGGAAACCTGTCTCTTGGTAGAGCATAAATGCTGAGAACATCGATATCCCCACGGGGAAGACGTAAGCCCACGATATGAGCGATGGGGGGTCTTTCACCCTCTTCACGGCTATGACGAAGCCCACGATCAGGTTCCACACCTCGAAACCGAAGAGAGATATCCCAACTCCTAGTGCAACCTTTACGGGCACTTCAACGAAGCCTAAGTAGTTGTAAGCCGGAAACGAGAGGACGTTTATCCCTATGATGCTTGCAGCTCCCAGTGGTATCATGACTGCAGGGTAAGCCTTGTTCCCCTGGATGTGGGACATCAGGGAGGCGCTTCCAAGGAAGAGAAACTGTATTGTAGTGACCCCCAGGGAGAAGAGCATAACCCCGTAAATGAGGGTAACGTCCTTCAGTACGTTGGAGAATGGAGGTAATATGGGAGCTCCTAAGACCACGTCTGCCGACAAAGCAATTGAGGGAACCAGCAAACCGTACCCAAGGGTTACCCCTTGGCTCAAGTATATCTTCACCCACGTTAAGACGTTCACGGCTAAGGCTAGAAAGAAGCCAGCAAAGAAAGCATAGCTAAGCCACGTGATAGAAGCGGGAGACGAAGA
>DAHF01000005.1:7098-7901 GCA_002495845.1 Sulfolobus sp. UBA167 | reverse complement strand
GTCCTCCTTCACGTTCCGAAGGTGGGTGTAACCTGAAAGCCATAGCACGAGCAAGACGAAGAGGAGAGCTAAAGCGACGAAATATATCGCTTTACCCACGTAATATGCTACGTTCACGTTGAAAATGGTGTAGTCTATCCATGAGGTCAGGGAGAGGACCATCGTGCCCAGCACCATTGGAAACCAATCTGTTGTTACCCTCATAGTTATTTTAGGTAACTAAAATGCTGATTTAACGTTATCTTGAATTGGCCAGTCTTTATCAACTTAATGAGAACAAAGAGAGAAAGAGAGGGACGTCGTGTCCTCTCGAGCGTAACGATTATGCATTCCCCTGAGGAAACATGTAGGAATTTCATGGCCTAAAAATGCTTTAAAAAGCTTTTCCTGTTATCATAGAAAGTATAAAGAGAAAAAGGGGAAGAAGATGAAAAGTTAGATAAATCTTTACGTTATTACAGGAAACATTTATATAAAAACGCTCCATACCTAGTAACGCTTAAGGGAAAAAGGGGGTCTATCTAATCGAAAAGTACGGTTCCTTTCTCAAACCTTTTAAACTAACTAATTTAAAGTTGATTTATACTCACCATTCACACTTGTGAAAAATAGGGTTATAAAAACGAGAAAGTCCATACCGTTTTTTAACCTTTAGAATAACTAAAGATGATAGTTATAAAATGTAAAGTCTTTCATACTACTAGAAAGAAATAGCTATTTTTAGAGTCAAGGGGTGGAAGCTACACGCTCGAAAATGGAAAAAGATGCTTGGTTGATCAGTTGAATATTTTTACATTAATTTA
>DAHF01000005.1:0-7057 GCA_002495845.1 Sulfolobus sp. UBA167 | reverse complement strand
AAATTCAACAAGTCCACACAGAAGGAAAAAGAGGGTTTTGAGGTATAACAAGAAGAAAGACGAAGCATAAGGAAAGACAGGAAAAGAAACGAGAAAAGAGCCAAGGCTTGCAGTTGGTGTAGAAACACGATATGAAGACTTGTGGAGGACATGAACGAAAAAGATGCAAGAAAAGAGGGAAAAATGAAAGGGATGATGAAGAACGAGAAATGTGAGAAATGAGAAAAATTGGATACTTCAAAAAAACGTCTCTCTCTTTTCTTCTTCTTATTTTTTTAACTTTATGAATTCTCTGAGTCGTCTGAATCGTTGAACCTACCTAAGTTCTTGCCCACGTCCTTCATGTCGGGCGCATTAGTGTTGTTAGCGTAAGATATCCCTTCTCCGACGTACCTGTCTTGTATTTCCTCTAAGCTCATCTGCTTGGTCTCTAATGACAGCAAGTAATAGATTACCCCTGCAACTACTGCCATCACGGTCTCGTAGAGAAGGGTGTCACCAGTCCCTAACACTGCGTACAGTGCCAAGGCAGGCAACGCGAGCCCGAACTCGAAGAGCTTCTCCCATCCTACTGACAACCCCCTGAGAGATGTCGGAAAGACTTCCGCTGCAGGTACGTATTGGAGCGTCCCTACTAACCCTACGTTGATGAAGAAGAACAAAGAGAACATTCCAATCACTAGAGGTATGCTGAGGAAGTGGTAGTCATATGCCACGAGCAACACTCCTGCAGGTATGGCAGTCAGGCCGAAACCGAGGGTGCCTAACATTCTCCTGCCTATCCTATCAGCAGCGAAAACTGTTAAGATTACGCCGAAAGTACCTAAGATATCGATAGTTAGCGTGCCTATCAGGGACTCGGTAGATGAAGCTCCCAAGTCTTGGAGGAACTTGCTAGAGTACACTGATACTAAGTTTATGATGAGGGCATATCCAGCACCTATCCAGAATATGTAAGCTACTTGCCTCCTGTAGTTCTTTCCGAAGAAATTCTTGACGCTCTGCACCACTGAGTAACCCTTAGGTGTCACGCTGTCCATGTTTATCTCCGGGGCTAGACCGCAGTTCTTTAATCCCTCTATCACGCGTTGTACTTTCTCCTTGTCTCCCCTGTCTACTGCCCACCTCAGGCTCTCAGGCATCTTCCTCCTCAGCACGAACAGGATTATTGGGGGTACAGCAGCGATGATGAAGTCGAATCTCCACGCCAATGCAGTGCCGACGAGCGAAGTGAAGACTAAGCCTATCCCTACTGTAGCTATCGTACCCAGCATGAAGAACACTTTCTCCATAGAGAGTAGTCTACCCCTTGTGTCCTTCGGTGCGTACTCCGATACTAGGGGAACAGCTGCGGCGTAGTCTATACCTATGAATGCACCAAGCAGGAACCTGAAGATGAAGAACGATATCCCGTCTATTGAGGCAGCGCTCAGCAACGCGAAGATTGCCATACCTATGGTGTCGTAGACGAAGAGCTGCTTCCTGCCAAGCTTGTCCGAGAGCAATCCTCCCACTACTGCGCCTCCGGCCACGCCTACCCAATACCCTGCAACTACTATAGAGAGCATCAGCGCGCTCAGATGGAAGAGCGGACCGACCGCTACAAGGGACACTGAAGCCCCGAACTCGTTGAATGCGTCAGTGAAGGGACCCAGCGCCGCCAAGACAGTGAGCCTCTTGTGGAACGAGGCTACCCTAGAGTTATCCATAACGTCGTATTTTATATCTGCCATTTTTGCTCGCTTAAACCATTGAAACCATAATATAAAAATCTTGATGTTTTTTAGGTTATAAACCTTAGAATAGATTCAATTGAGATCTAACAAAAACTAGAAATCTATTTTTAAACAAATTTTAGATGATAAGTAAATATATATAGACTTTTGTGAAAGAGAAAAAGAAAAGACCTCAAGGAAATAACACGCAAGTGTCTTTCCTCATCACAGCTAGTTAACTTGTTGTCTTAAATACAACACTGCTGTCCAGCTTCATCCTCACACCACTTTTCATTGTCTTCTGTATGCTGTTTCCCTATATTCACCACGGCTAATAAAGCTTGGCTCTTAGGAAAAGGCTACATCTTCTCTTTCCACAGAAAAGTGTAATAAAAACTGTTCAGTATGTAGTAACATTTATAACACATGGTGAGAAAATGTATCTATGAAGGAGAACAAGTTCTTGGTTTTATCGGACTTCGACAGGACTCTCGCGCCGGAGGAGGACGGCTTCGTGATCCCGAGCGACGTAGTGAAAGAAATAAACGAGTACAGTGAAAACAACCTCTTCTTCGTGGTCACGGGAAGGGAGAGGAAGAACGTGAGGGGAGTGAAGAGGAAGAGCGTGTTTGAGCTAAGCAACGGGCTCAAGCCCACGGGCTGGGTCCTCGAGAACGGGTCGATCATACTCTGGAAAGGAAAAGAGATGATCATGGTGAGCAAGCAGTGGCTAAGGGACATGGAGGAGATATCCGCTAAGTTCACTGACGCGGGCATAGAGCACGCCTTGGGTGAGACTATACTTTTCGCTGACAACACGTTGGACAGGAAGGACGAGCTTGAGGGCATAGTTAGGGAAGTCAGCGGAAACAGGGGAAAGGTGGAATGGAACACCGACGACGCGATGGTCATGGCTTCCGACATAGACAAGGGAAGGGGAATTAGGGAGCTAGTGAAGGTCATAGACTTCCACGGCGTGAAGGTAGGGGTCGGAGACGCCCAGAACGACGTTACGCTCTTCCAGAACGTAGACGTGAAGGTTGCAGTCGGGAACGCTCTTCCACAAATAAAGGAGATGGCAGACCTAGTCATGGACAGAGGCCCCGGATACGGAGTTCTGGAGCTCCTACACTTGATACAGAACGGAGCACTGTTGGAAAAAGCAAAATTATTATAATAGTGCACAATTAAAAAGAGAAAGTAATTTCATATGCGAATATAAACTGGGAATACCATTAATAACAACATGGCGATCGAGGATTTCGTTGATAAGTTCGAGAGAGAAGGGAAGATGCTCTCATACGTCCTTGAGGGCGGAAAGCTCAGGGAAATGTACAGCGACATCCCGCGTCCCAAGGAAGGGGAGATCTTAGTTAAGATGAAGGCTGTAGGTCTCTGCGGTACCGACGTGGAGAAGATATGCGGACAGTACAATGCCACCCCTTACTTAGGCCACGAGGTATCAGGCTTAGTAGTGGAGTCCCGCTCCAGGGATTTCAGGGAAGGGGATAGGGTGTTCCCCCACGTTCATACTCCATGTTACGAGTGTGAGTACTGCGTGAAGGGAAGCGAGACTATGTGCCCACACTACAGGTCTACCAACATCTATCCTGGTGGTTTCTCGGAGTACTTCATAGTCCCTGAGTGGAACGTTAGGAAAGGAGGAGTGATAAGGCTACCTTACGACGTGTCCTACGAGGAGGGAGCACTCGTCGAACCACTCTCCACGGTTGTCAGGGGACTCAGCAGAGTGAATATTGAACCGGACTACACTGTCTTGATTATAGGAGCAGGACCCATAGGATTGCTCCACCTCATGGCGGTGAAGTCCATGGGTGCAGACGTGATCGTGAGTAACTCCAGGGGGTTCAGGCTTGACTACGCTAAGAGGCTCGGTGCGAACCACGTGATACCCAGCGACGAGCACGTGCCCAGAATAGTCAGGGAGCTGAACGACGGTAAAGGTGCGGATCTAGTGATAGTTGCTTCAGGGTCACAATCCGCGATAACCACTGGGCTGAAGTCGGCAAGGAGGGGAGGTAAAGTCTTGCTCTTCGCAGCCCCATACAAGGGTACTAAGCTAGACTACGACTTAGCTGAGCTCTTCAACAGGGAAGTATCGATAATCCTCAGCAACTCCGCGGACGATAAGGACACTAGGAGGGCACTCTACCTGATGAGGAGAAGGAAGGTTGACGTGACGAAGATAGTAACGCATAGATACCACCTCAGGGAATTCAGGAAGTTACTGCAGGACGCGAAAGAGAGAAAAGTAATAAAGGCAATGGTTCTAGGAAACTGAAAAGAGAGCTCGAGAGAAAGAAATGTCATGGGTATTTTGATTAGAAATAGGAGAGATTGTTTCGTAAGTGATGGTTCGAGATTAGAAGCAGAAGGATGAAAGGAAAAGATGAGGGTGCAAAGGAAGAGAGGTAACACGTGTATATTACGTTATGTGAACGTGTTTACGTGGATGATTTTTCCCTATTTTCTTCTTTTTTTAAGAAAGGAGATAGAGAGACTTCTTGACACTCAACAGGAACGTGAATGAGGTGCGAGAAAAGAAGCTTTCCAAGATAGCGTTTACACTCGTGTGTCTCCTTAAGAGATACCTACGTTTCGCACCTTTCCGGAAGGTAAAAAGAAATATATAGAGGATGTTTTAAGGTACACCCCTGAAAAGTTTTTTCTCCATGGACAAAGTTGAGACAGTAAGAGCACAGGATGTCGTTTCACCTCACTCCCTAATTAGAAAAATCCTTAATATATCAAGAACTTAATTCTATATCATGGATAAATGTCCAATGTGCGGAGCGAGACTTCAACAAGGCTTGAATTACTGTGAAGCGTGTGGAGCAGATATCACGATATACCAGAACGTCTACAACGACGTATTGAACAATTACTCACAACCTACACAGACGCCAGGGTATCAGCCTTCATACCAAGCTTACCAGCAGACGCAGTACCAGACTTGTCCTCACTGCGGGGCGCAGATACCACAAGGCGTACAGTTCTGCCCCAATTGCGGTAAAGAGGTAAAGAAGAGGCACTTCTGGTGAGACCATGGTGGAATACAGGATACTAGGTTATGACATGCAACACGTCAGGGCTTACCTACAGCAAGGGGAAACGATCTTCGGCGAAGGAGGGCACGTAGTGGCGAAAAGCCCTTCAGTGTCGATCGCGTTCAAAGCTCAGGGAGGCCTCCTCAAGTCGCTAGAGAGGGAAATAACGGGGAGCAGGTTCTTCATAACCGAACTCGCGGGGCCCGGAATGGTGGAGTTCTCATCATTCCTGCCAGGAAGGGTAATCCAGATCCCCTTGGAGGGTAACGGAATAAAGGTAGAGAGCAACTCGTTTCTCTTCGCCGAGAGCGGAGTCCAATACTCGGCTTCGCTCGCTTCACTTGGTGCGGGCATACTGGGCGGTGAGGGTATCTTCCTCGCGACATTCAGGGGCAGAGGTAACGTGTTCGTCCACGCGTTAGGAGGGGTCAGCTCATATGTGTTAAAGCAGGGGGAAGAGATAGAGGTCGAGGCGGAACACCTCCTAGCCTTTGACGAGAACATGCAAGTCTCAGTAACCAGGCTGGGGAATTTGAGGACCATGATCTTGGGGGCGATAGAACAGGAAGGGTTATTCTTCGTGAAAGTTACTGGTCCGGGAAGGGTCTGGGTCCACAACGTGTCCATAGGACAGCTGGTCGGGAAGATAGTTAGGAACCTCCCCGCATCCCAAGGTCCGGGCTTGAACATAGGAGGGTTCCAGATATAAGTTTTTTTGATCCATCTTCCCACAAGGTCTTTTCGTCCTTATTTTTTTCTTTCTTCTCCTCTTGATTTCTTCTCTTGCTTTTTTCTTGCTTTCTCCTCCCTCTCTTGAGTCTTCCCTCTTTCTTCTCCTCTCTTTCGTCTTCTTCTTTTTTTCTTCTCCTCCCTTTTTTTCCTCTTCTTCTTTTTTCCGCCTTTCTCTCTTCGCTTCTATGTGTGGTCTCTTACTCTCCTCAAGTCGTTGCTTGATTCACTTTCCCTTGTGAAAACGTTGACTGGTTGATAGAAGCCTCAAGAGAGTGAATACACTTTACATCGTGAGATGGAAATGGGTACTGGGCGTAAATATATAATATATGAATAATGGATGCAACGTATTGCCTTATTCACGAATTGAGTCGCTTCATGTGTGATGAGGCACTCTATAGAACTATATTTATTATTTATTTATATTTATATATATATTTATTTTTCTTTTCATTTCTTTTTTAATGTCGNNATTTTTCATTTTTTTATATATATGTGTGTGTTTATACTCACTTCACATGGGGGGACACGTATCTCGCAGACATGCCAGTCTTCACCGTGGTGAGGGTGAGGTTTCCCCTTATCATGAAAAGGAAATACACCGTAGCAAAGACGAAGAATATAGAGGATGCTCCCAAGTCCAAAGGTCTCACGAGGTAAGCTATGAGCAGTAACGCGGGAACCGGGGTCATCTTTCCGTAGTTATACCTCGAGGTTGAGTAAGCTATGCAACCGAAAAAGAAGGGAGCCATCAAGCCCAATGCGAATGCATGAAATTCTTCCCCAAGGAAAAGGGAGGACGTCAGCGCGACCAAGGGAGATAGAAGGAACGTGATTGCAGTGACGTTAAGATTCACCTTCCTTGTACCCAGGATGAGCCATGCCACATAAAATACCATTAACGCGGGGAGCAACTTAGGGAGGAAGCCCGTCGCAATCGCTAAGCCTATGATTGGAATCTGTTTCCATCCGAACTTTGGTTTCAAACCCAAGGTGGCTGAGAAGACTCCAACGTTGATCCCTAGGAGGTATAATAGGAGAGGGACTGTCAAAGCCCAGACATCCTCGGGATAGATGAACCATGCCACAGCAGAGGCGAAAGGAGAGAGAAGGACTAACCAGTTCACCGGGAACCTGCTCCCGTAAGACTTGACGTCCTTTATGCCCCAGAGTTCCACTCCAGCCAAGGAGATGGAGGCAAATGCTTGGAAAGGGTAAATGGGGACTGAGAGCAGAATTAACGAGGCAAGTTGTAGCATAATGTAGTTCTTTGCAGGGAAGAAGAGCCTCTGGAACATTCCGAAATATATCGAGTAAGCCCCTATCATCATGAAGAATGGATGCATGGCAATGTTAAGGGGAGCGCGTGTCGTTAATGACATACCACCTAGAAACCAGTACGATAATCCCAACAACAGGAAGGGAACATTAACTCCCCACGGCTCTATTTCCTTCATGTTTCATACCTTCTAAGGGTAGGTAGATTCGATTTAAACGAGTGAACTACCCCGCCCTGACGGGCTTCCTGCTTCATGGCTCTAC